>NZ_JBHXME010000090.1:0-43138 GCF_042721125.1 Streptomyces sp. NPDC058469 | reverse complement strand
GGCACGGACAGTGGCCGTGCCGGGGGCGGCGGTGGGTTTCGGGGAGACGGGCGGCGGGGGCTTGAGCCCGTCTCCCCGAGTTCAGGGGGAGGGCCCGGTCAGCCCATCTCCTCCAGCTTCTTGCCCTTCGTCTCCTTCACGAACTTCAGGACGAACGGGATGGAGAGCGCGGCGAAGACCGTGTAGATCACGTAGGTCGCGGAGAGGTTCCAGTCGGCCAGCGACGGGAAGCTCGCGGTGATGGCCCAGTTGGCGATCCACTGCGCGGAGGCGGCCACACCCAGGGCGGCGGCGCGGATCCGGTTCGGGAACATCTCGCCGAGGAAGACCCAGACCACGACACCCCAGGAGAGGGCGAAGAAGAGGACGAACACGTGGGCCGCGATCAGCGCGGTCCAGCCCTGCGCGGAGGGCAGCTTGCCGTCGACGAGGTGGTAGGAGAAGGCCCAGGCCTCCAGCGCGAGACCGACGACCATGCCGACCGAGCCGATGAGGGCCAGCGGCTTACGGCCGATGCGGTCCACGAAGATCATGGCGATCACGGTGCCGATGATGTTCACGATCGACGTCGTGAAGGAGTAGAAGAACGACTCCGTGGGGTCGACGCCGACGGACTGCCACAGCGTCGAGGAGTAGTAGAACGCGACGTTGATGCCGACGAGCTGCTGGAAGGCCGAGAGACCGATGCCGACCCAGACGATCGGCCTGAAGAAGAAGCCGCCACCGCCGAGCAGGTCCTTGAAGGTCGACTTGTGCTCGCTCTTCATCGCGTGCTCGATCTCGGCGACCCGGGCGTCCAGGTCGACCTCGTCGCCCTCGACCTCGCGCAGCACGTCGTGCGCGCGGCTCAGCTTGCCCGCGGAGATCAGGAAGCGCGGGGACTCGGGGATCGCGAAGGAGAGCAGGCCGTAGAGGATGGCCGGGATCACCATGACGCCGAGCATGACCTGCCAGGCCTCGATGCCCATGAGCTTGCCGCGCTGGTCGCCGTCGGCGGCGTTCAGCAGACCCCAGTTGACCAGCTGCGAGATCGCGATGCCGATGACGATGGCGGCCTGCTGGAAGGAGCCGAGCCGGCCGCGGTAGGCGGGCGGGGAGACCTCGGCGATGTAGGCGGGGCCGATGACGGAGGCCATGCCGATGGCGAAGCCGCCGATGACCCGCCAGAAAGCGAGGTCCCACAGCGCGAAGGGCAGCGCCGAACCGACGGCGCTGACGGTGAACAGCACGGCGGAGATCTGCATACAGCGGATACGGCCGATCCGGTCGGCTATCCGGCCGGCGGTCGCCGCGCCGATGGCACAGCCGATCAGGGCGATGGCGATGACCTGCGCCAGGACCGTGGAGCCCACGTCGTAGCGGTCGCGGATCGCCTCCACGGCACCGTTGATCACGGAACTGTCGTAGCCGAAGAGGAAGCCGCCCATCGCGGCCGCCGCCGCGATGAAGATGACGTGCGCGAGATATTCGGGATGAGCCGACCCGGCTCCTGACTGAGGTGCCTGCGCAGTGCTGGTCACGTGTAACTCCTCGGGCCACCGGCAACGTCGCCGGTGTGGGGGGCGACCCTTCCAGTGGCTCACAGCTTTCAGCCGCCCACCACTTGAAGGTAAGAACAACGTTGCAGAGACTATTCCTTCATGTTTCGAAGTCAACAGCCGGGTAGCTGTGAATTTAAGGGCACAAGAGGGTGGGTTTATGTTCAAGAGTTGAAGGATTCAAGAAGTGCAGGTAGAGACCGGTGTAGCCACCACGTACCGCCGTCCGGCTAGCGCAGTCGCTGCGAGATGACCTTCGACACACCGTCGCCCTGCATGGAGACGCCGTACAGCGCGTCGGCGACCTCCATCGTGCGCTTCTGATGGGTGATCACGATCAACTGCGAGGCCTCCTGCAGCTCCTGCATGATCCGGATCAGCCGCTGGAGGTTGGTGTCGTCGAGCGCCGCCTCGACCTCGTCCATCACATAGAACGGGCTGGGCCGTGCCTTGAAGATCGACACCAGCAGCGCTACGGCGGTCAGCGAGCGCTCGCCGCCGGAGAGCAGGGAGAGCCGCTTGACCTTCTTGCCCGGGGGACGGGCCTCGACGTCGACGCCCGTGGTGAGCATGTTGCCGGGATCGGTCAGGATCAGCCGCCCCTCGCCACCCGGGAACAGCCGGCTGAAGACACCCTCGAACTGCAGGGCCGTGTCCCGGTACGCCTCGGTGAAGACCTGCTCGACGCGCTCGTCGACCTCCTTCACCACTTGAAGCAGGTCGGCGCGGGTCTTCTTCAGGTCCTCCAGCTGCTCACTGAGGAACTTGTGCCGCTCCTCCAGCGCCGCGAACTCCTCCAGCGCGAGCGGGTTCACCTTCCCTAGCTGCTGGTACGCCCGTTCGGCCGACCTGAGGCGCTTCTCCTGCTCGGCGCGGTGGAACGTACGGGGCTGGTTGCGCGGGTCCTCCGGGTCGTCCGGGAGCACCTCGCCCTCGGCGGCGAGCGAGGGCGGCACGAGCTGGTGGGGGCCGTACTCGTCGACCAGCCCGGCCGGCTCGACGCCCAGCTCCTCCAGCGCCTTGGTCTCCAGCTGCTCGATCCGCATCCGCTTCTCGGCACCGAGCACCTCACCGCGGTGCACCGAGTCGGTGAGCTTGTCGAGCTCGCCCTTGAGGTCGCGCCCCTGGTTACGGGCGGCGGTCAGCTCCTGCTCGCGGCGCGCCTTGGCGGCATCGGCGGCGGTGCGCTCCTCGTCGGCCCGGCTCAGTGACACCTCGACGTGCGCGAGCAGTTGCCGCGCCCCGAAGGCGACCGCCTCCGCCACACCGGCCTCATGCCGCAGCCGCGCCAACCGCTGCTCCGCACGCGCGCGTGCCTCACGCTCGGCCCTGGCCCCCCGATCCAGCGAATCGGCCCGCCCGGCAAGCCCCTTGACCCGCTCCTCATGCGTACGAACCTGAAGCCGGGCCTCCATCTCGGTCTGCCGGGCATTGGCCCCATCAGCGGCCAACCGATCCCGCACGGAGGTGTCGGGCTCCTCCTCGACCGGCATCTCCTCGGCCACGGCCAGCCGTTCGGCCAGTACTTCAGCCTCTTCTACGGCCTTGTCGAGCGCCTCCTGCGCCCGTGCGGCGGCAGCGGCGGACCGTTCGGCCTCGCCTGCGGCCCCGCGCGCCTGCCCGGCCAGCCGTCCCAACTGCTGTGCCACGGCCGACTTCTCGCGCTCGGCGGCCCGGCGCCGCTCCCCCAACTCCTCGACCAGCGCGGCACATTCCTTGCGCCGCTCTCCTGCGGCCTGCTGCGCTCCGGCCAACTCCTCGCAGCGCACGGCCAGTTCTTCGAGCTCGGCGGCGGCTTCGTCCACGGAGGCCTGGACTTCGAGGAGGCTGGGGGCGCCGGCGGAGCCGCCGTGGGCGAAGTGGGCGCCCAGGAGGTCGCCTTCGGCGGTCACTGCTGTCAACTCGGGGTGCCTGTATACGAGTTCCTCGGCGGCTTCGAGGGTGTCGACGATGATGATGTTGTGCAGGAGACGTCGAACGGCGGGCATGAGTTCCGAGGGGCTGCGGACCAGATCGACTGCAGGACGTCGTCGGTTGTCCGCGGGTTCGTTCTGGCTGAGCGCGCCGTTCCCCGCGCCCCTTTGGGGCACCTCAGTGGCCGGCGACGCATCGTCCGGGCCTCCTGCCAGCAGCAGCGCCGCCCTGCCCCCATCCTGCTTGCGCAGCAAGCGGATCGCGTCCGCCGCCGAGGACGGTGTGGTCACCGCGATCGCGTCCGCCGCCGCGCCGAAGGCTGCCGCCAGGGCGACCTCGTGCCCCGGGGTCACCGTCAGCAGTTCCGCCGCCGGCCCCAGGACTCCGGTGAGCCTGTCCCGTGCGCCGAGCAGTATCCCCGTGCCGTCCTTGCGGCGCAGGCCCAGTGCCAGCGCCTCGTGGCGGGCCTGCGTGGCGGCCCGCCTGCGTTCCACCGCCGTGGCCGCCTCCCGGGCTGCCGTCAGCGCGGCCTCCGCCTCGGCCAGTTGTCGCCTGCCCTCCTCGTGCCGCTCGGAGAGTTCCGCGTCGCCGGCGTCCAGGCCGTCGACCTCGGCCTGGAGGACCTCGTACTCCTCCTGCGCGGTGACCGCTCGTTCCTGGGCCTCGTCGCGGGCGGAGGCGAGGCGGTCGATCTCGGCCTGGGCGGAGGCCGCGCGTGAACGGGCCGCGTTGACCTGGCCGTTGAGCCGGGCGAGGCCCTCGCGGCGGTCGGCGATGGAACGGGCGACGTCCTTCAACCGCCGTTCCTCGGCGGTCAGTTCGCGTTCCAGTTCGGAGCGGTGGGCGACCGTGTCCTCCAGCGCGTGCTCGGCCGCCTCCAGGGCCGCTTCCAACTCGGCCTCCTGCTCGCGGATCCGGGCGGCCTCGCGCTCCATGTCCTCGGGGTCACGCCCCCGCCGTTCCTCCGGCGGCGCCGACGTCGCGCTCTTCACGCGGGCGTCGGCCAGCGAGATCGTGCCGCGCACCCGCTCGGCCAGCTGGGACAGCTCGTACCAGGTCTGCTGGGCACGCTGGAGACGCGGCGTGAGCTGCCGTACCTCGTCCTCCAGGAGGCCTTCGCGCTGGAGCGCCTTGCGCAACTCCAGTTCGGCGGCCTCCTTGCGTCCCTTCAGCGCGGCCTCGTCGGCGATCTCGGTGTTCAGCGCCTGGCGCAGTCGTACGAGATCGTCGGCGAGGAGCCGGAGGCGGGCGTCGCGGAGGTCCGCCTGGATGACGGCGGCGCGGCGGGCGACCGCGGCCTGGCGGCCCAGGGGCTTGAGCTGTCGGCGGAGTTCGTCCGTCAGGTCCTGCACGCGCGCGAGGTTGGCCTGCATCGCGTCCAGTTTCCGCAGCGCCTTCTCCTTGCGCTTGCGGTGTTTGAGGACTCCGGCCGCCTCCTCGATGAAGGCGCGGCGGCCCATGGGGTCGGCGTGGAGCACGGAGTCGAGCTGGCCCTGGCCGACGATGACGTGCATCTCGCGGCCGATGCCGGAGTCGGAGAGGAGTTCCTGGATGTCGAGGAGGCGACACGTGTCGCCGTTGATCTGGTACTCGCTGCCGCCGTTGCGGAACATGATCCGCGTGATGGTGACCTCGGCGTACTCGATGGGCAGCGCCCCGTCGGAGTTGTCGATGGTCAGGGACACCTCGGCGCGGCCCAGCGGGGGGCGGCCGGTGGTGCCGGCGAAGATGACGTCCTCCATCTTGCCGCCGCGCAGCGACTTGGCGCCCTGTTCGCCCATGACCCAGCTGAGCGCGTCCACGACATTGGACTTGCCCGAGCCGTTCGGACCGACGACGCACGTGATCCCCGGCTCGAACCGGAGCGTGGTCGCCGAGGCGAACGACTTGAACCCCCGCAGGGTCAGGGCCTTGAGGTGCACGCCGCTGGACTCTACCTTCCGCCGCTCGCTCTCTCCATGAACGTCCGGTTCCCCGCGGTTTCGCCCTTGAACGTGCAGGGCACACCAAACGTTAAAGAGGGTGGAGGCAGGCGGGGGAAAGAAAGAAGGGACGCCGAAGCGTCCCTTGCAAACTCTGACAACTTAGCGGTTGATGCTGGCCGCCCAACCACTGCTTGTCATGTGGTGCGTCGCAGTGATCAGGTGAGCGCGGGCTCCGCCTGGCGTGCGTCGAGCTCGAGAAGCGAATCGTGAGTTGCGGCAGCCGTCAGCGCGTCGTTCTCTTCCTGGATCCGAACGAGCTCGGATTCCAGGTCTTGGACGCGCTGCTGGAGCCGTCGCATCTCGGATAGGAGTCGCGGGTCGGAGCCGCCGACGTAACCGAGAAGCGCCTTTGCCATGATGGATGGTCCTCCACACTGAGTGACCGACCGAAGCGGTGTGGGTCGTGAGGGAATCGCACCCGCGGTGCTTGACAAACTTGGGTGTTGCTCTGCTGTTCTTCCATGCCAAACAGCTAAGGTGCGCGGGGCTTTCAGAGTCTCACCAAAAAGTTTGACGGTCAACACGATCACGCCCCGTATTGGCGGGCATCCCGGGGGCACGCGACCCTTACCGGGCAGCGCTGCGACTCCTGCGGGGCCTCGCTGGGTGTGGCGATCATCCTTAGGTGCGGAGCCTGCCAGAGCGAGCCGTTCTTGGCAACCACCAGGTCATTTCTGCTGTGGGCAGCTGCCGGTGGCATGTCCCTCCGCTTCCGCCAGGGCTGCTTTACACCGTTTCGCAGATTGTGCTCAGCGGATCGCGAAGCCGTCGTAGCCGCCGCGAGGTGTGTCCCAGATCTCGGTCACACCATCAACGCGCCCGGGCGTGTCGTGCCCCTGGAGCCAGTCGAGGAGTCCTTCGCAGCCCCCACGCGATCCCTCCGCGACCACTTGGACGCGTCCGTCGCCCAAATTGAGAGCAAAACCACTCAGGCCGCCGATCTCCAGAGCCTTGGCACGGGTAAACCACCGAAAACCCACACCTTGCACACGCCCTCGCACCCAGGCGACCATCCGCACATCCTCGCTCATGGCTGCAACCTAACCGGCCAATGTCTCTCTGGGCACTTGCTCCCCTCCCGCCATGCGGTACCGTCCGCCCCAATGAATCTCATATGAAACTCACTCGATCGAGTGAGCTGGGTCACCGCACGGACGAGTTGACCGCAAGGACGAAAGGCAAGGACATGGGACGCCACCGACGCTCCGCCGCCGGCCGCGCCGCCACGAGCCGCGCCACGGGGGTCACAGAGACGCACGGCTCATACACGAGCGGCTACGACCCGCATGACTCGTACGACTGGAACGACCGGTCCGACCGGAACGACCACTCCGACTGGAACCCGGCCGACGGCTCGACGATCGGCATGGCGCCCTATCTCCACCCGGAGGGCCCCGCCGAGTTCCACCCGAACCACCAGACCCACGCGAACCGCCAGGCCCCCACGGACCACGGGGTCCACGAGGGCCGCGCGAACCACGAGGTCCCGCCGAAGAGCGAAGCCCGCCTGAAGGCGGAGACCCGCCTCAAGGCCGACTCCCGCCGGAAGAGCGAGGCCTATCTCTTCGCCACCGAGGAGGACTACGCCGTGGTCTTCCCCGAGGCGACGGGCGCCACCTCGTCCCGGGGCGACGGCTCACGCCCGGGCCGCGGACGCCGTCGTAAGCGCAAGAGCGTGACGGTCAAGTCGGGCCTGCTCGGTGTCTCCGCCGCGGTCGCCATCGGCACGGTCGCGGTCGCCGCGGGCGCGATGCCGGGGCTGGACAACTACAAGCTCGGCGGTGGCGGCGGCTCGGACAAGGTGCAGGCCGCCGGCTCGCCGTCCAACACGGCGACCGAGCAGGGCGGTACCTCCGGCAGCGCCGAGTCCCGCGACGACGGCTCGTCCACGAGCCGCGACGCGAACCGCGCGGCCTCCCCGTCGGCGGCTCCGACCAAGTCCGCCACCGCGCCCGCCACCAAGGCCCCGCCGAAGAAGCCGGTGGCCACCCCGACCGAGAAGCCGACCACGACTCCCTCGGCGAAGAAGCCCACCCCGACGCCCACGCAGTCCGCCGCCGCGCCGGTGACGGTCTCCGCAGAGGCCGCCGCCGAGGCCGAGGTACTCAAGCTCGTCAACGAGCAGCGGACGATCGTCGGCTGCAGCCCGGTGGCCGCCAACAGCTCGCTGACCGAACTGGCCGAGAGCTTCAGCACGCAGATGGCCACCGAGGACTTCTTCGACCACACCGACCCCGACGGGGCCACCCCGTGGGACCGGGCGGAGAAGCTCGGCATCACCAACCTCGGCGGCGAGAACATCGCCCGCGGCCAGGCCGACGCGGCCGCGGTCATGGACGCCTGGATGAACAGCCCCGGCCACAAGGCCAACATCCTGAACTGCGACTTCAAGACCCTGGGCGTCGGTGTGCACCTCGGCACCGGCGGCCCCTGGTGGACGCAGGACTTCGGGTACTAGGCCAAAGCCCACAGAAGCCGAAGCCGACAGAAGCCGATACTGACAGGGAGCACTAACCATTGGTTAGTGCTCCCTGTCGGTTAGCGCTGCGTTCGCGTACGCTGGCGACATGGACACGACCCAGGAGCGTACGGAGGAGCAGAACTTCCCGTACAGCGTCTTCGCGAAGGCCTGCCCCTCCCGAGGCACCCTGGAGCACATCACGGGCCGCTGGGGCGGGCTCACCCTGTGCGCGCTGCACGAGGGCTCGCTGCGCTTCAACGAACTTCGGCGCCGCGTCGACGGCGTGAGCGAGAAAATGCTCTCGCAGACCCTGCACGCCCTGGAGCGCGACGGCCTGGTCCACCGCGAGGCCCAGCCGACCAACCCGCCCCGCGTGGACTACGAGTTGACCCCGCTCGGACACGGGGTCGCCGAACGTCTCAAGGGGCTCGTCGACTTCGTGGAGTCCCGCATGGACGACGTCCTCGCGGCCCGCACGCGCTACGACGAGACGCGCGGCGGCCTCTAGACCCGCGGCGCCCGCTGACACTTCGGGCAGAAGTAGCTCGACCGGTTCATCCACGCCCGCCGGCTCATCGGCGTACCGCAGCGCCGGCACGGCAGACCCTCGCGGCCGTACGCGTCGAGCGAGCGGTCGAAGTAGCCCGACTCCCCGTTCACGTTGACGTACAGGCTGTCGAAACTGGTGCCGCCCACGGCGAGGGCCGCGTTCATCACATCCCGTACGTGGCCCAGGAGTTCGGCGGTGCGCGGGCGCGTGAAGCTCGCGGTCGGGCGTTCGTAGTGGACGCGGGCCCGCCAAAGGGCCTCGTCCGCATAGATGTTGCCGACTCCGCTGATCAACGACTGGTCGAGCAGGGCCCGTTTGACGGTCGTGCGCTTGCGGCGCAGGGACTGGTGGAACAACTCGTGGTCGAACAACGGGTCCAGGGGGTCACGCGCGATGTGCGCGATGACGTCCGGCAGCCCGTCCGGGGTGGTGTCGTGCAACGACAGCCCGCCGAAGGTGCGTTGGTCGACGAAGCGGAGTTCCGTACCTAGGCCGTCGGCGAACCGGACCCGGATGCGCAGATGCTTCTCGTCGGGCAACTCGTGCGGCTGGACCAGGAGTTGACCGCTCATCCCGAGGTGCGCGAGCACCGCCTGATGGGTGTCCTCCAGCGGCAGCCACAGGTACTTGCCGCGACGGCTCGGGGTGCCGATCCGATGCCCCTTGAGCCGGTGCGCGAAGTCGTCGGCACCGGCGACATGACGCCGTACCGCACGCGGATGCAGTACCTCGGCGTCGGCGACGGTGCGCTGGGCGACCCACCGCTCCAGACCGCGCCGTACGACTTCGACCTCGGGCAACTCGGGCATGGCATCCCCTGTGGACACGGGTGAATGAACCGAGCGCCCGCCCCTCGGTGGGGACGGGCGCTCGGGTCGCGCTGGTTCGGTCAGGCGGACGCCGACGACGTGTCGGCGCTTCCCTCGGCAGGCTGCTCAGCGGCCTCGGCGATCTCGACGGTCTGTTCGGCCGCCTTCTTCGCCTTCTCGGCTCGCTCGTCCGCGTCGGCCCGGATGGACCGCCAGGCGGACTCGGCGGCCTGCTGCTCCGCCTCCTTCTTGCTGCGGCCGGTGCCGGTGCCGTACGAGACGCCTCCGACGCGGGCGGCAGCAGTGAAGGTCTTCTCGTGATCGGGGCCGGTCTCCGTGACCAGGTACTCGGGGACACCGAGCCCCTCGGTCGCGGTGAGCTCCTGGAGACTGGTCTTCCAGTCCAGGCCGGCACCGAGGTTCGAGGACTTCTCGATGAGCGGGTCGAACAGGCGATGTACCAGTTCGGAGGCCGCGTCGAGGCCCTGGTCGAGATAGACCGCGCCGATCACCGCTTCCAGGGTGTCGGCGAGGATGGACGCCTTGTCCCGGCCTCCCGTGCCCTCTTCGCCCCGGCCCAGCCGGATGAAGGAGCCGAGTTCCAGACCGCGACTGACCTCCGCCAACGCACGAGAATTGACCACCGCGGCCCGCAGCTTGGCCAGTTGGCCTTCGGGCAGGTCGGGGTGGGTCGTGTACAGCGTGTCCGTGACGACGAGGCCGAGCACGGAGTCCCCGAGGAACTCCAGCCGCTCGTTCGTCGGCAGACCGCCGTTCTCGTACGCGTACGAACGGTGGGTCAGCGCACGCACCAGAAGGGCGGACTCGAGGTGATACCCGAGCCGCCCTTCCAACAGCGTGGGGGACGAGGCCGTGTCCGCCTGGTTCTTGGCGACTGAGTCCGCCTTGACGTCAGACATGGAGCCTCTCACCAGCCGCTCAGACCTCGAGGACCTGGCGCTTGTTGTACGTGCCGCAAGAAGGGCACGCGATGTGCTGCTGCTTGGGCTCGTGGCAGCGCTCGCACGCAACCAGAGGGGTGACCGCAGCCTTCCACTGCGACCGGCGGTGGCGCGTGTTGCTGCGCGACATCTTCCGCTTCGGAACAGCCACGGCTACTTCTCCTGCTTCTCGTTGGCGCGCGCCGGTCGGGGCGCTGCGCCACTGATCTCGTCCTTCTCGCCGTCTTCGAGTGAACCGGCGAGTCCCTGCAGTGCCGCCCAACGGATGTCGACGGCGTCATGGTGGTGGTCCGGGTCGTCCGTGAGCCGTACTCCGCATTCGGAGCACAGGCCCAGACAGTCGTCCTGGCACACCGGCTGCATCGGCAGTGCGAGCACCACCGCATCGCGCAGCACGGGTTCGAGGTCGAACAGGCCGTCCTCGATGAAGAGCCTGTCCTCGTCTTCCGCGGCGTCGTCGACCGGTTCCGCTTTCACACGGCCACGGTCGTCGGCGTCAGGGTACGAGAACATCTCCTGGAATTCCGCTTCGAGTGACAGCTCGAGCGGCTCCAGACACCTTACGCACTCCCCCTTGGCCAGTGCACGGGCGGTGCCTGTGACAAGCACCCCTTCCATGACCGACTCAAGGCGGAGGTCGAGCTCCATCGGGGCGCCTTCCGGCACTCCGATGACTCCCTGGATCCCGAGATCCTTGGGAGCGTCGATCGAACGGTTCAGGCGCTGCAGCGCACCAGGACGCCGACCCAGCTCGTGAGTGTCGAACACGAGAGGGTTGCGGTGGTCGAGGCGGGCGTTCAGAGCCATCCCTGTCTTTCGGTCTGCTGAGCTCAAGGGGACGCTGCCCTTCGGTGCTTCCGGGCAGCGGTGATCGCGGACGTACACGCGACCGAAGAGCCAGGATACTGGACCTTTCGCTCTCGGCCCAATCCGGTGTGCGCTCTCGGCCACCGGCCCGGATTACTGCAGTCCGCGGCCCTGCTCGTACGCCCGCAGCTGCTCCGCGCTGATCATGCCGGTGTCGAAGAGGCTGGTCTCGTCGAGCGCGTAGCCCTGCTGCTGGGACTGCTGGCCCTGCTGCGCCTGCTGGTCGAGCTGGGCCTGCTGCATCTGGTTCGGGTCGTACACGGGCTGCTGGCCGGTGTCGTAGCCCTGGTAGGCGTAGGGGTCGACCTGCTGGTACCCGTAGGGGTCCTGCTGCTGGACGTAACCCTGCTGCTGGTAGCCGTACGGGTCCTGCTGCTGGGCGGTCTGCTGGTAGTCGTAGGCCGCCTGCGGGGCGTAGTCCTGCTGCTCGGGCTGGAGCGGGGTGGCCGAGACGGGGGTGTCCGTGACGGTCGCGAGGTCGGCGAGGTAGTCGGCGTCGCTGGTGTGCTGGACCTGGTTGCCGTCGTCGTCGAGGGAGAGGGCGCCGAGATCGTCGCTGGCGATCCGGCCGTGCAGCTTCTGCCGGCCCTTCCCTACGGCTTCCAGGGTCTTGGCGAGAACGGCCTCGAAGGCGCCGAGCTTGACGTCCACGTACGCGTCGGCGTCGCGGCGCAGGATCTCCGGGTCGTGGCTGCGCTCGGGGGCGTCCTCGTCCTCGTAGCCCTGGTCGTCGATGCCGGGCCCGGTGCCGAGCAGCTTCTCGCGGCCCCGGCCGACCGAGCCGAGGGTCTTGGTGAGGACGACCTCGAAGTTGGCGAGCTTGGAGTCGACGTAGTCGTCGGCCTCCGCGCGGACCTCCTCGGCCTCCTGGCGGGCCTCGGCGAGGATGCGGTCCGCCTCGTTCTGCGAGCGGCGGGCGACCTCGGTGTCGGAGATCAGCGAGCCGCGCTCGGCGTGCGCGGTCTGGATGATCCGCTCGGCCTCCTGGCGGGCCTGCTCGACCATCTCGTGCCGGCCGCCGATCAGCTCCTGCGCCTCGGCCAGCGAGTCCGGCAGCGCCGCGCGCACCTCTTCGAGCAGCGTGAGCAGCTCGGCGCGGTTGACCACGCACGAGGCCGACATGGGCATGGACCGGGCGCTGGAGACCGAGGAGACGATCTCGTCGAGCTTCTTCTGCACGTCCACCGTGTGCTCGCCACTCTCTACCGACGTGTTGGAGACGGACGGGTCGACTGTACGACCCCTCCCGCCCCGCCCGACACCGGGTGACGCACTGTCAGTCCCTCAGCTCTGGCCGAGCCGCTCGTGGAGCGCTTCCAGGACGATGGCCGGCACCAGGTGGGAGATGTCGCCGCCCCACTGCGCGACCTCCTTGACCAGCGAGGACGACAGGAAGCTGTAGGTGGGGCTGGTCGGGATGAACAGGGTTTCGACGCCCGACAGCCCGTTGTTCATCTGGGCCATCTGCAGTTCGTAGTCGAAGTCGCTGACCGCGCGCAGGCCCTTGACGATGGCCGGGATGTCGCGCTGCTTGCAGAAGTCGACGAGCAGGCCGTGGTACGCCTCGACCTGGACGTTGCCGAACTCGGCGGTGACCTCGCCGATCAGCTCGATCCGCTCGTCGACGGTGAACATGCCCTTCTTCGACTGGTTGATCATCACTACGACGTGCACGACGTCGTACAGCCTGGAGGCACGGGCGATGATGTCGAGGTGTCCATTGGTGATGGGGTCGAACGACCCCGGACAAACGGCGCGGCGCAACTGAGTTCCCTCGCTCTCCGGTCCGGTCATCGTGCGTCTTCGCACGTAGAGGCGGCGCGACCGTACCAAAAGGTCCCCTCGCCGTAGCGCCGGGCCCGGATCGCGTCGAAGCCGTCCGGCCACCCGAATTCGCCGCCTCTGGTGCTGCGCTCCACGGTGACGAGCGCGTCGTCCGCGAGCCACCCTTCTGTCCGGAGTGTGAGCAGAATCTCGCGAAGATCGTCGTCCGTGACGGCGTACGGCGGGTCCAGAAACACGATGTCGTACGGCTCCGCCGGCGCCGGTGTCCTGACGATCTGTTCCGCTTTGCCCGCCCTGACCTCCGCGCCGGGGAGACCGATGTTCTTGACGTTCTCCCTGATGACGCGGGCGGCCTTCGGGTCGGCCTCGACGAGGAGGGTGTGGCTCGCGCCGCGGGAGAGGGCTTCGAGGCCGATGGCGCCTGAGCCTGCGTAGAGGTCGAGGACTCGTTCGCCGTTCAGGGGGGCGCCGAGGAGGGACTGCCAGGTGGAGAAGAGGCCCTCGCGTGCGCGGTCGGAGGTGGGGCGGGTGCCGGTCCCTGCCGGGACGGCGAGTCGACGTCCGCCGGCTTCGCCGGCGATCACGCGGGTCATCTGGGGTCCTTGGTGGTGAGCGGCTTCAGGTTTCATTGTGGCTGGTCGCGCAGTTCCCCGCGCCCCTGGGGTGTCACCGCTAGCCCTTTTCCAAGTACTGCTCTCTCTCCTCATCCAGTAGGGCGTCCAGGGCTGTGCGAAGGCCCGGCAGACGCTCCAGTTCAGGATCGGACTCCACCACCTTCGTCGCCTCCTCCCTCGCCTCCGCGATGACCTCCTCGTCCTCGATGACCGACAGCACCCGCAGGGAGGTGCGGGCGCCCGACTGGGCCTGGCCCAGTACGTCGCCCTCTCTGCGCTGTTCGAGGTCGATGCGGGAGAGTTCGAAGCCGTCGAGGGTGGAGGCGACGGCGTTGAGGCGTTGGCGGGCCGGGCTGGCCTCGGGCATCTCGGAGACCAGGAGGCAGAGGCCGGCAGCCGAGCCGCGGCCTACCCGGCCGCGGAGCTGGTGGAGCTGGGAGACGCCGAAGCGGTCCGCGTCCATGATCACCATCGCTGTGGCGTTGGGCACGTTGACACCGACCTCGATGACCGTCGTGGCGACCAGGACGTCCGTGTCCCCGGCGGCGAAGCGGCGCATCACGGCGTCCTTGTCGTCGGGGTGCATACGGCCGTGCAGCACCTCGATCCTCAGCCCGTGGAGGGGGCCCTCGGCGAGCTGCGCGGCGATGTCCAGGACGGCCAGCGGTGGGCGCTTCTCCGCCTCGTCCTCGGCGGACTTCTTCTTGCCGGCCTTCTTGGGGTCGTCGTCCTCGTCGCCGATGCGTGGGCAGACGACGTACGCCTGATGGCCGTTGCCCACCTCCTCGCGGACCCGCTCCCAGGCGCGGGCCAGGAAGTGGGGTTTGTCGGCGGCGGGGACGACATGGCTGGCGATGGGCGAGCGGCCTGCCGGGAGTTGGTCCAGGACCGAGGTCTCCAGGTCACCGAAGACCGTCATGGCGACCGTGCGCGGGATGGGGGTGGCGGTCATGACGAGGAGGTGCGGGGGTTGCTTGCCCTTGCTCCGCAGGGCGTCGCGCTGTTCGACGCCGAAGCGGTGCTGTTCGTCGACCACGACCAGGCCCAGGTCGTGGAACTGGACCTTGTCCTCGATCAACGCGTGCGTGCCGATCACGATCCCGGCCTCGCCGGTGACGAGGTCGAGGAGGGCCTGGCGCCGGCCGGCCGTCCCCATGGAGCCGGTGAGCAGCGTGACCTTGGTGGCCCGCTCGGCCCCGCCCAGCATCCCGCCCTCGGCCAACTCCCCCATCATCTCGGTGATCGACCGGTGATGCTGCTGCGCGAGCACTTCGGTGGGCGCGAGCATCGCGGCCTGACCGCCCGCGTCGACGACGGCGAGCATGGCGCGGAGGGCGACCATGGTGTTGTGGGTCACTGTGAAGTTGTCGGTGACGTAGGCGTGGCTGGGGTGCGCGACGCTGATGCACTGGACAGGCTTACGTCCGACGTACTCAACTGCTCGGATTCCGCGGCGGAACGTGTTGTATTTCGGCCTGGTCCTTACGCGTCCAGCCTTGCGGGCCAGCCTGAACGGAGCGTATTCATCAGGCAGGGACACGTACACGTTGAAGGCCGCCTTCTTCGGCAGGACGCGCGCTCGTCCGCCGAGTGAACGCACCAGCCACGCAGCGTCGTTCGCCAGTCTGAGCGAGGCGGAACAGAGCGAGATGCTGAAGCCGTTCGCGTCGACGGTGCCATCCGTATCCATCAGTCCTTGCAGCAGAGCAAGGCGATTCTTGATCGATGTGTTCTTGAACTCGTCAGGAACGAACTTGCCGTGCGACGTAACACCCCAAAGATTCAGACCACGCAGGGTCTGGATCACGGGGTTGCGGACGCCTCCGGCCCGTTGGACAAGCTGAATGGTGAAGTCACAACGGGAACCCTTCACCGGGACCACTTGGCACTCAGGGGCCACAGCTGTCGCCACGGCATCACGAATCTCGTCGTCGATCGTGGAAAACCGCAGGTTGTGCCGGAATGAGCCATCTCCCAGAAGAAGCCCGAAGAGGTAGGGATCGAGAGGCAGTCCACAGTCGTCTCCGAGATCGACCGGGGCAGCCGCCGGGAGATACCACTTCGAAGATCCGTTGGCCTTGAACGTGTCCAGCCGGATCTCCCTGGTCGTCATGACTTTGGGAGCCTGTCCCCGGTGCCACCCGCAGCTCGTGCCGACGATCCAAAGATGTTCGTCGTCGCACTCCACATGGCTTCCGTCAGAAAGGACCAAGCGCCAAACCTCACGCTCTCCCTGAGGGAAGACCCCGTCGATCAGCGCGATCTCGCCATCCGGCACAACAACCTCGTCCCCCACCTTCAGATCACCCATAGGGCAGAACCCGGCGGGTGTGAGTACGAGCGAGTCGAGCGGCTGGGCCTTGCCCGATCCGACCTCCCCCTGCAGCAGTCGGTGCATCGGATGTTCCGTCGCCAGGTCGTCGAAGATCTCCTTGGAGACCTTCACCTGGCCGTCCGTGAGGGTGAACGGGAGCCTGTCGTCGAAGGCGGAGAGGAGGCCGTCGGGGGACGGTTTGCGGGCTACCGCCGGGAGTTGGGCGTCCGCGTGGCGGCGGCGCGCCAGGGCGACTTGGAGGACGAAGGCCTCGTCCCACTTGAGGCGGTCGCGGGCTGCGGCGATGTCCGCCTTGGTGTGGGGGCGGTGGATCTTGAGGAGGGCTTCCGGGAGGGCGATCAGGCCGCGGCCCTCGCGGAGGGAGTCCGGGAGGGGGTCGACGGCCTCCTGGGCACTGGGCAGCGCCGTCTGGAGGGCCTTGCCGATCTTCCAGGACTCCAGTTTGGCGGTGGCGGGGTAGATGGGGATCAGGGTGCCCGCCCAGGTCTCCACGGTCTCCTCGGCGTCGCCCTTCAGCAACTCGTATGCCGGATGAGCGAGTTGGAGCCGGCGGTTGAAGACGGAGACCTTGCCGGCGAACATCGCGCGTGTGCCCGGCAGCAGTTCCTTGTGGGGTTTGTGAACTCCCGAGCCGAAGAAGACGAGTTGGAGTCGGCCGCTGCCGTCCGTGATCGTGACTTCGAGACGCTGGCCCTTGCCCCGGGGGGCCTTGCTGGACGCGAAGGTGTGCAGGCGGGCGTCGGCGACCTGGGCGACCACGGTGACGTGCTCGTCCATCGGCAGGTCGGCGAGGTGCGTGAGCTGGCCCCGCTCCTCGTACCGGCGCGGGTAGTGGTGCAGGAGGTCGCCCACTGTGTGCAGGCCGAGATGCTCGGCCATCACCTTCGCGGTGGCGGGGCCGAGCACCTTTTTCAGTGGTTCTTCCAGTGCGGGCACGAGATCCATTGCACACCACGCCACTGACAATGCCGTATACGTCTTGCGAAACCCCTGGTCAGGCGGGTCGTTCGGGCTCTAGGATGACGCGCTCCGGCCATCCCCCCGCGGTCACCGCCTCACAGGGACCGCCCGACCCCGCGCCGATCGCACCTCCCCCACCTCGGCGCTGCGACGATGGACTCCCAGACCTCACAGTCATCCCAGGCATCCCAGTCACCTCACACGTTCCAGGTCGACCTGCGCGGTCTGGTGGACCTGCTCTCCCATCACCTCTACTCGAGCCCCAAGGTCTATCTGCGCGAGCTGCTGCAGAACGCCGTGGACGCGATCACCGCCCGCCGGGCCGAGCAGCTCGACTGCCCTGCCCTGGTGCGGCTGTACGCCGACGGCGGCACCCTGCGCGTCGAGGACTCCGGCGTCGGTCTCACCGAGGCGGACGTGCACAACCTGCTGGCGACCATCGGCCGTAGCTCCAAGCGCGCCGACGGGCTCCAGGAGGTCCGCTCCGACTTCCTCGGGCAGTTCGGCATCGGGCTGCTCGCCTGTTTCGTGGTCGCCGAGCGGATCCGGGTCGTCAGCCGCAGCGCCCGTACGCCCGACGCACCGCCCGTGGAGTGGACGGCGACCGACGACGGCTCGTACACCGTGCGGACCCTGCCCGACAGCGAGCACCCCGAACCGGGCACCACCGTGCACCTGGTGGCGCGCGCGGGCGCCGGCGAGTGGCTCACCAAGGAGCGGGTCCTCGCGCTGGCGCGGGATTTCGGGGCGCTGCTGCCGTACGACGTGCGGGTGGACGGTGAGGCGATCACCGATCTGCCCGCGCCCTGGGACCGGTCGTACCCGAGTCCCAGCACCCGGAGGGTGGCGCTGGCCCGGCACTGCCACGAGCTGTTCGGGTTCACGCCGTTGGACTCGATCGACCTGTCGGTGCCGCTCGCGGGGATCCGGGGAGTCGCCTACGTCCTTCCCGGCGCCGTGAGTCCGGCGCAGCGGGCGAGTCACCGGGTGCATCTCAAGGGCATGTTGCTGACCGAGCGGGCCGAACAGCTGTTGCCCGACTGGGCGTTCTTCGTGCGCTGTGTGCTGGACACGGACAGTCTGCGGCCCACGGCGTCGCGCGAGTCGCTGTACGAGGACGAGACGCTGGCCGCCGTACGGGAGGCGCTCGGGGAGCGGATCCGGGCCTGGCTGACCGGGCTCGCGGCGGGTGATCCGGAGCGGCTGGCCGCGTTCCTGTCGGTGCACCACCTGGGGGTGAAGTCCCTGGCGCGGCACGACAAGGAGATGCTGCGCACGATGCTGCCGTGGCTCCCGTTCGAGACGACCGACGGACGGGTGTCCCTGGAGGAGTTCGCGCAGCGCCACCCGGTGGTGCACTTCACGCGGACCGTCGAGGAGTACCGGCAGGTCGCCCCGATCGCGTCGGCGCAGGGCATCGGGGTGATCAACGGCGGTTACACCTACGACGGCGAGCTGGTCGAGGCGCTGCCGTCGGTGCGCCCGGGGACGGTGGTCGCCGAGCTGGACTCGGACACCGTGACCGCGCACCTGGACTCGGTCGACCCGGCCGAGGAGCTTGCCCTGGCGGACTTCCTGGCCGCCGCGCGGGCCAAGCTGGACCCCCTGGGCTGCGATGTCGTCCTGCGGGCCTTCCATCCGCTGTCGGTGCCCGCGCTGCACCTGGACGACCGGTCCGCCCGGCACGAGCAGGCCCGCGCGGAGGCCGAGGAGCAGGCCGACGACCTGTGGGCGGGCATCCTGGGCTCGCTGCGGGGCAGCGCTCCCCGCGCGCGTCTCGTCCTCAACCACCTCAACCCGCTGATCCGGCGGATCAGTTCGCTGAGGGACCGGGACCTGATCGGGACGGCCACGGAGTCGCTCTACGGGCAGGCACTCCTGATGGCGCAGCGACCACTGCGCCCCGCCGATTCGGCACTGCTGAACCGGGCGTTCATCGGCCTCCTGGAGTGGGCCACACACGGGGAGGGCGACCACTGATGACAGGGATCACGGACTTCGACGCGCTGCGCCGGGCGATGGCGGAGAACTCCGAGGAGCCGGAGGGACCGGCCCGCAACGCGCGCGCGGAGCAGCTGCTCGGCGAGGCCGAGAAGCTGGACGTCCCGCTCGCCGTCATCGAGGCGCTCGGACACCAGCTGAAGGTCTACAACTACAGCTCCGAGAAGGACAAGATGTTCGTCCCCTTCGCGCGACTGCTGCGCATGTGGGACGAGCGGCCCGAGGACTTCGACGAGTACGAGGTCCACTCGCTGCACTGGGTCTTCAAGTGGATGTCGTCCGGCATGCTCGGCCAGCCGCACATCCCGCTCGCGTCGATCGAGAAGTGGCTCGGCGAGATGGAGCACCGCTACCGGCTGGCCGGGCACTCCGAACGGGCCGTCCGCAGCGCCGAGTTCAGCGTCGCCTCGCACGTCGGCGACCTGGCGCGGGCCGAGCGGGCGTACGCCGCGTGGCTGGCCGCCGACCGGGACACCATGGCCGACTGCCACGCGTGCGAGCTGCACACCCAGGGCGAGTGGCAGGTGCAGCGGGAGCGCTACGCCGACGCGCTCGATCTGTGGGGCCCGGTCCTGGAGGGCGAGTTCACCTGCGCCCACGAGCCGCACACCGTCCTCGCGTCCTCCCTGGCCCCGCTGCTGCGCCTGGGGCGGGCCGACGAGGCGCGCGCCCATCACCTGCGGGGTTTCCGTCTCGTACGGCCCATGGAGAGCATGCGGGGCGCCTACGCGGACCATGTGGAGTTCTGCGCGCTGAGCGGCAACGAGGCGCGCGGTCTGGAGCTGCTCGCGGAGCGTCCGGCGTACTTCACGGACTCCGGGAACCCGCGCAGCGGGCTGGACTTCCTGTCCGTGGTGACCCTGCTGATGGACCGCCTGACCGAGCTGGGCGTCGGGGACCAGCAGGTACCGGGACCGGCCGGCCGTGCCTGGACGGCACGCGAACTCGCCGTCCACGCGCGCGCGGAGACCCTCGCCCTGGCCGCCCGCTTCGACGGGCGCAACGGCACGACCCACGTCGGCGACCGGGCACGCGCGCGCATGGACCAGCGGCCGCTGGTGGAACGGCTGCCCCTGGGAGTGCGCTCGGCGGGCCGGCCGGCCGCGGCACCGGTGACGACCACGGCACCCGAACCGGCCCCGGAGAAGGACCTTTCCGTGCTGCTCACGGAGGCGCGGCGGCTGTCGGACACGCTCCAACCGCACGCCGTGGAGGCCTGGTTGGCGGTCTCCCGGGCCGCCGAGGGCGTCGAACTGGCCGCCCGCGACCGCGCCGAGATCGCCGACCACCAGGCGATGGACCGGGGCCCCGAGGGCATAGCCCTCTTCGAGCGCGCGGCCGAGTTGTTCGCCGAGGCGGGCGACCCCGGGGAGGCGTGGGCGGCACGCGCGCGTGGAGCGTACGTACGCGCTCTCACGGGCGAGATCGACGAGGCCCTCGCGGCGATCGCCGAGCCGTACGACGGGGTGCTCGCCCTGTACTCCGAGGACGGCACCGGCGTACGGCAGACGGCGGCCGTGCTGATGAGCCGGGCGCGCATCCTGATGCGGAGGGTCCACGGGGAATCCCCCGACGGCTCCCCCGCCGACGCACCCAGTGGCGAGGCCCTGGCCGCCGCCGAGGCCGCCGTCCGGGAGGTGCTGGCCCTGGTCGAGGGACACACCGGGGACGATGTCCGGCTGGCCGCGCGGGGCGCCGAGGGTCAGGCGATGCTCGCCGAGCTCGCGGTGCGGGCCGGGGACGTGGAGACGGCCGTCCGGCTGTTCTCGAAGGCGTCGACGGCGTTCGTGGTCGCGGGGCTGCCGTGGTTCGCGGTGGAGTACGAGGCCCGGCTGGCCGGGCTCGCCCATCACCTCGGCGACGTCACCGAGGCGGAGCGGGCGCTGCGGGCGGCCCTGGAGCACGGTGGGCCCTATCTGGAGGCCCCTGGACGGGCTCAGCTGCATCTCCAGCTCGCCGAGGTGCTCGGCGGCCGGGGACGGTCCGAGGAGGCCGCTGAGCACGCCCTGGAGGCCGCTCACTGGTCCGACGAGGCGGGCGAGGGCCCGACGCTGGGCGCCTGGGCGCGGCACCAGCTCGGCGGCTTCCTGCTGCGCCAGGGGCGGTGGGCCGAGGCCGCCGAGGTGCTGGAGTCGGCGCTGCCCGACCTGAGCGCCGAGACGCACGGCGACGGCGCGATCGTCCAGACGCAGTGGTGGCTCGGTGACTGTCTGAGCGAGCTGGGCGAGCACCGGGCGGCGGCCGAACGGCGGTTGCAGGCGGCCGAGATCGCCCGGCACTGGCCCGAGCAGAACGACCACGCGACGCTCGCCCACCTCGCCGCCGAGTCGCTGGGCCACGCGGAGCTGCCCGCCGAGGCGGACCAGGCGTACGAGCGCGCGGGCGACCTGTGGCGGTCCCTGGGGAACGTGCACGGGCTCGTCCGCTCGCTGCGCGCCCGCGCGTGGCTGGCGCTGCGCGCGGACCGGGCGGACCGGGGGCTGGACCGCGCGCGGGAGCTGATGGCGGGCGCGATCGAGGAGTGCGAGGCCGCGCTGCTCGTGACGGACGACCAGGAGGCGCGGCAGCGGCTCACCGGTGAACTCGGCCACACGCACCGGCAGTTCGGCGAGCTGCTGGCCCGTTCCGTCGCCGAGGAGGCCGAGGACACCGCGATCCAGGGCGCGTTCGAGGACGCCCTGACGCAGACCGCGGAGTCGGTCACCGTGTTCGCCGCCCTCGGGGAGGGCGCGGTGCACACCCGCACCGGCGCCGAACTCGCCGCGGGCTGGCTGGAGGCCGACCTCAGCCGCCCCGTCGACGCGGCGGCACGCGCGCGTGGCGTGCTGAAGGCCTACGAGGGCGCAGACGACGGCGACGAGACGGTACGGGCCCGTCGCGCCGAGGCGGAGCAACTGCTCCAGCTGATGGAGGAACAGACGGAGAAGTAGGGGAAGTTGACGCCTACTCCACGCCGATGAGCAACAGGGCACCCTGCCGGCCGCCCCGGTACACCACCGTGTCGACCGCGAGGTACGACTCACGGACGTGGATCTCCAGGATGTCGGCGACGCTCGCGGGCGCCTCGTCGCCGAGGACGAGCGTGACCAGTTCGCCGCCGGCCGCGAGCATGCGGTCGAGGACGGCCCGGGCGGTGGCCGTGACGTCGGCGCCGATCACCGCCACGTCGCCGTCGACGAGCCCCAGGACGTCCCCGGCCTGGCAGATGCCGGCCATGGTCCAGGACTGTCGTTCGGCGACGGCGACCTCGGCGTAGCGGGTCGCACCCGCCGCCGAGGTCATCGAGACGACGTCCTCGTCGAAGCGGCGCTCCGGCTCGTGCACGGCGAGCGCGGCGATCCCCTGGACCGCGGAGCGCGTCGGGATCAGCGCGACCCGGATGCCCTCGGCCCGGGCCTGCTCGGCGGCGGCAGCGGCGGTGTGGCGCAGCTCCGCGTCATTGGGCAGCAGCACGACCTCACGCGCGTGTGCCCGACGTACGGCCGCGACCAGCTCCCCACTGGCAGGCGGCTCCCCGGGGCGCGCGAGCACGGTGGTCGCGCCGGCCTCGCCGTAGAGCCCCGCAAGGCCCTCACCCGGCACCACGGCGACGACGGCCCGCTGCGCGCGCTCCCTGGGCGGCCGTTCGGCGCCGGTGGTGTGGACGTCGCCGAGCCCGAAGTGGGTGATCCGGATCCGGTGGGGCCGGCCGGCCTCGACGCCCGCTTCCACGGCGGCGCCCGCGTCGTCCACGTGCACGTGGACGTTCCACAGGCCGTCACCGCCGACCACGACGAGCGAGTCACCGAGGGCGTCCAGCCGCTCCCGCAGCCGCGTCACGGCCGAGTCGTCGGCCTCCAGGAGGTAGATCACCTCGAAGGCCGGGCCACCCTCCTGGACAGCTTCCGGACCGTCCTCGCAGAGGGTGACGTCGGTGGCATCGGAAGGGACGTCATGAGCACCGGAAGGCACATCAAGGGAGCCGGAAGCGAAAACGGCCTCCACGCGTGCGTGCGTCACGTCATGCGTCACATCAACAGCCACGCGTGCGTGCGCCCCGAAAACCGGCACCTCCCCCGTGAACGTCTCCACCAGCGCGGCCAGCACCGCCACCAGCCCCCGCCCGCCCGCGTCGACGACTCCCGCGCGCTCCAGGACAGCCAGTTGCCCCGGGGTCGCGGCGAGCGCCGCGCACGCTCCCTCGTAGGCGGCCCGGGCCACGGTCCCGCAGTCGCCGTCGGTGTGGTCGGCCGCGTCCGCCGCCGCCGAGGCGACCGAGAGGACGGTGCCCTCGACGGGGTGGGCCACCGCGTGCCGGGCGGAGTCGGCCGCGCGGCGCAGGGCGAGCCGTAGCCCTTCCCCGTCCGTGTGAGCCGTCTCACCGTCGGCGGCGAGGACCTGGGCCATGCCCCGCAGCAGCTGAGCGAGGATCGTCCCGGAGTTGCCACGCGCCCCGATGAGCGCCCCGTGGGCCATCGCGCGGACGGCGTCGGCCAGCGGCGGCTTCTGCTCGGTCAGGGTGCCGTGTCCGGCGAACACCGCCTCGACCGCGGCGACGGCGGACTCCATGGTCAGGTAGAGGTTGGTGCCGGTGTCCCCGTCGGCCACCGGGTACACGTTGATCGCGTCGATCTCCTCGCGCGCACGCCCCAGCGCCCGCAGCGCGAGACCGCACCAGGTGCGCACCGCGAGAGCATCGAAGAATGTCTGCGGCACCTGCGGCACCTGCGCCTCCTTGAGCTGCTGGACTGGCACGCAGCGTAGACCCCGGAGCGGGCCCGGCCCGAGGAGGGCCGGAGCGGGCCCCCGACCAGGCATGGTAGTTTCGTTGTACTGGCGCGGTCGTTGTATGCTGCTCCGGTTGCCCGATCCCGATCGGGCCATCCCCCCTGGCAGCGCCACTTCCAGATCCTACGATCTTGATCCCGGCATGCCGGGATCATCCGTAAGTGCATCTGTGCATCTGAAGTCTTTGGAGTGACCCGTGGCTGCCAACTGCGACGTCTGCGGCAAGGGGCCGGGCTTCGGCAACAACATCTCGCACTCGCACCGCCGTACGTCCCGTCGCTGGAACCCGAACATCCAGCGCGTCCGTACCGTGGTCAGTGGGACGCCGAAGCGCGTGAACGCTTGCACCTCGTGCATCAAGGCCGGCAAGGTCTCGCGCTGACGCACTGCTGAGCGCGCGGCCACTGCTGGTTCGCTGCATCGAGCCGGTCCACCTCGTGTGGGCCGGCTTTTTGCCGTACCCAAGGGGCCGTACCCAGGTCGTACCCAGGGGCCGGTTCAGTTCCTGAAACGCCACCCGTGATCCACCGGCCCGATCCCCCCACCCAGCGCGAACCCCGCCGCGATCGCCCCCGTGACATACGCCTTCGCCGCCGTCACCGCCTCCGGCACCGACTGCCCCTTGGCGAGCTGTGACGCGATCGCCGAGGCGAGCGTGCAGCCGGTCCCGTGGGTGTGCCTGTTGTCGTGCCGGGGTGCGCGCAGCCAGTGCTCCTCGGAGCCGTCGGTCAGCAGATCCACGGCGTCGCCGGTCAGATGACCACCCTTGATCAACACCCACCGCGGGCCGTACGACAGCACGGCCATCGCGGCCTCGCGCAACTGCTCCTCCGAGTCGACCCGTACGCCGGTGAGTTGCGCCACCTCGTCGAGGTTCGGCGTCGCGACCGTCGCCACCGGCAGCAGCTTCGTCCGTACGGCGTCCAGCGCGGAGGCCGCCAGCAGCGAGTCCCCGTGCTTCGAGATGCCCACCGGGTCGACGACCGCAGGAACGTCCGTGCCGCCGATCAACCCCGCGACCGTCTCGACGAGTTCGGCCGACGCGAGCATCCCGGTCTTCACGGCCTGTACGCCGATGTCGTCGACGACGCTGCGGTACTGGGCGCGCACCGCCTCCGCCGGAAGTTCCCAAGCCCCTTGCACACCGAGGGAGTTCTGCGCTGTGACCGCCGTGACGACACTCATGCCGTGCACGCCGAGCGCGAGCATGGTCTTCAAGTCGGCCTGGATTCCGGCCCCTCCACCGGAGTCGGAGCCGGCGACCGTCAGCACCCGGGGCAACGCGCTCATGACTCGATGTCCCCGAAGTGGTCCCAGCCGCCCTTGCTGGTCCACGGCGCCCCGTCGACCGTCACCTGGGGCAGCGCCGACGGGTTGAGGACCTCGCCGATCACCTTCCAGCGGGCCGGCAGCTTCACGTCCGGCGCGAAGGTCGCCACGATCGCGTGGTCCTCTCCCCCGGTGAGCACCCACTGGATGGGGTCGACGCCGACGGCCTGCCCGATGTCGTTCATCTGCGTCGGGACGTCGATCGCGCCGGACCGGATGTCGATACGGACCTTGCTGGCCTCCGCGATGTGCCCGAGGTCGGCGATCAGCCCGTCGCTCACGTCGCACATCGACGTCGCGCCGAGCCCGGCCGCCGCCGGCCCCGCGTGATACGGCGGCTCGGGGCGCCGGTGCGCCTCCACGAACGCGCGCGGCGAACGGAAGCCCCGCGACAGCACCGCGAACCCGGCCGCGGACCAGCCCAGCCACCCGGTCACGGCGACCACGTCACCCGGCTGCGCGCCGCCCCGGGTGACCGGCTCGCGGCCGCGCAGATCGCCGAGCGCGGTGATCGACACCATGATCGTGTCGCCCCGTACGACATCGCCGCCGACCACCGAAGCGCCCGCGACCTGGCACTCGTCGCGCAGGCCGTCCATCAGCTCCATGGGCCAGGTGACCGGGAGTTCGGCCGGTACGACCAGGCCGAGGAGCAGCGCGGTCGGTACGGCGCCCATGGCGGCGATGTCCGCGAGGTTCTGCGCGGCGGCCTTGCGTCCGACGTCGTAGGCGGTGGACCAGTCGCGGCGGAAGTGCCGGCCCTCCAGCAGGATGTCGGTGCTCGCCACGACCCTGCGGTCGGGGGCGGCGACGACCGCGGCGTCGTCGCCGGGGCCGACCCGGACCGCGGGGGTGGTGGTGAGCCGGGAAGTGAGCTCCCTGATGAGCCCGAACTCCCCCAACTCACCGACGGTGCCCTTCATCGTTCGTCCTCTTCTCGTGACGGCAGCGCCCGGTCGCGAGCCGTCGGTGTGCTCGGTACGGTCGAGGTGACCGTCGACTTCAGTCGTGCCCGCGGCCCGGGACAGGGGCCAGGTCGTGT
This sequence comes from Streptomyces sp. NPDC058469, assembly GCF_042721125.1. Lineage (NCBI taxonomy): Bacteria > Bacillati > Actinomycetota > Actinomycetes > Kitasatosporales > Streptomycetaceae > Streptomyces > Streptomyces sp. NPDC058469. Next base: position 17,219 of record NZ_JBHXME010000090.1, on the reverse strand, counting down.
CCGCAGAGTCCCGTCGTCCGCCCGAAGGGCGGGCCCCGCGGCGTCTGGTGCGTTCACCCACTGCCTTGAGGGCGTGGGAGGTGCCCCCACTCGGCGTGCCGGGCGGAAGCCCTCGTACTGGACGTGCTTGGGCTTTCGCCCGGTGCGGCGAGAGTACGTGCCGGGCGTCGCGGAACAGGCGCGACTCTGCGGACACGGCCTGGGGCCTCCGCGGGTCTCCCCGCGGCGAGCGGCGACGCGATACCGTGGCGTTCCTTTTCCCCACATGATCCTCGTGGCCGCCCTGGAGGTTCCGTGGTACAGGCGTACATCCTGATCCAGACGGAGGTCGGCAAAGCGTCGACCGTCGCCGACACGATCAGCAAGATTCCTGGAGTGATCCAGGCCGAGGACGTCACAGGACCGTACGACGTGATCGTGCGGGCCCAGGCCGACACGGTCGACGATCTCGGCCGCATGGTGGTCGCCAAGGTCCAGCAAGTGGACGGCATCACCCGCACCCTGACCTGCCCGGTGGTGCATCTGTAGCCCCCGTCTACCCTTGGCCGGTGAACTCTCTCCGTCACCGGCACCGTTCTGTCATCGGGCTGTCCGTGCTCGCCGCGCTGATCGCCGTCGCGGGCTGCTCCTCAGCAGACGACAGCGCGTCGACGGCGGTTCCCTCGCCGGGCGCGAAGGTCACCGGGCTGTGCCGGAACCTCGACACGATGCTGCCGTCCAAGGTCGACGGCCAGGGCCGCCGGGATCCCGAGCCCGCGTCCGCGCTGACCGCGGGCTGGGGGAACCCGGCGATCATACTGCGCTGCGGTGTCGTCAGACCCGCGAAGATGAACGACCCGGAGGCCGACGGCGTCGAGGTGAACGGGGTCGGCTGGCTGCTGCAGAAGGAGAACGACGGCTCCTTCCGGTTCACCACGACGCTGCGCAAGGCCTACGTGGAGGTGACCATCCCGAAGGACCGCACCGGAGACGGTATGGCGCCCCTGGTCGACCTCGCGAAGTCCGTCAAGAAGGCGATCCCCGAAGGGATCGCCGACTAGACCGACCGGCTTGACCAGCCTGACCGGACCGACCGGATCAGCGCAGTCCGGTCGACCGGCGCAGCGCAGCCTGCACCAGGAGGTCCACCAGCTCCCCGTAGGGCACGCCGCTGGCCTGCCACATCTGCGGGTACATCGAGATCGGTGTGAACCCGGGCATCGTGTTGATCTCGTTGATGACGAACTCGCCGTCCTCCGTGAGGAAGAAGTCCGCCCGCACGAGCCCCTCGCAGGAGGCCGCGTCGAAGGCCTCCACCGCGAGCCGCTGGACCTCGGCGGTCTCCTCCGGCGTCAGCGGGGCGGGCACGATACCGGGGGTCGAGTCGATGTACTTCGCCTCGAAGTCGTAGTACGCGTGCTCCTGGGGCGGCGGGATCTCGGCCGGCACGCTCGCGCGCGGTCCGTCCTCGAACTCCAGGACCCCGCACTCGATCTCGCGGCCGCGCAGCGCGGCCTCCACGAGGATCTTCGGGTCGTGTCGCTGCGCCTCCTCGATCGCCTCGTCGAGACCGGCCAGTTCGTCGACCTTGGTGATGCCGATCGACGACCCCGCGCGCGCGGGCTTCACGAACAGCGGCCAGCCGTGCTCACCCGCGAAGTCGATGATCTTCTTGCGCGCGGCGGACTCGTCCCGCTCCCACTCGCGCGGCCGGATCACCACGTACGGGCCGACCTTGAGGCCGAACGAGGTGAACACCCGCTTCATGTACTCCTTGTCCTGGCCGACGGCCGAGGCGAGCACACCCGCGCCCACGTACGGCACACCGGACAGCTCCAGGAGTCCCTGCAGCGTGCCGTCCTCGCCGTAGGGGCCGTGCAGGACGGGGAAGACGACGTCGACCTCGCCGAGGGCCTTGGGCACGGATCCCGGTTCGCTGACGACGACTTCACGGTTTCCGGGGTCGAGCGGGAGCACCACGCCGCCCGCGCTCGACTCGGCGAGTTCCTCGACGTCCGGCGTACGGCGGTCGGTGATCGCCATCCGCTCCGGGGCGTCGGCGGTGAGGGCCCAGCGGCCTTCGCGGGTGATGCCGATCGGCAGGACGTCGTACTTGGTCCGGTCGATGGCCCCGAGGACGGCGCCGGCGGTGACCACGGAGATCCCGTGTTCGGAGCTGCGGCCGCCGAACACGACGGCCACCCGCGGCTTGCGAGGCGGCTGCTCAGGGCTCTGGGAGAGGTTCTCGGTGCTCATATCGCGATGAGCGTACCCGGTGGTACTGCCTTGAGTCAGCGTCCGTTGACGGGCGGCGGTTCGATCAGCGCCCCAAAGGGGCGCGAGGAACTGCGCGACAAGCCACGACGGAGCCGCAGCCGCACAACGACACCCGGCGGCACCCCCTGGCGGAGCCCTCAGCGTCGTTCGGACTTGGCGCTGCGCGACATGAGCTCCTTCACCGCGACCACCGGCGACTTCCCCTCATGCACGATCTCGAACACCGTCTCCGTGATGGGCATATCCACATCGTGCCGACGGGCCAAGTCCAGCACGGACTCACAGGACTTGACACCCTCGGCGGTCTGCTTGGTGACCGCGATGGTCTCCTGGAGGGTCATGCCCTTGCCGAGGTTGGTGCCGAAGGTGTGGTTGCGCGACAGCGGCGAGGAGCAGGTCGCCACCAGGTCGCCCAGCCCGGCGAGTCCGGAGAAGGTCAGCGGGTCGGCGCCCATCGCGAGGCCGAGCCGGGTCGTCTCGACGAGACCGCGGGTGATGAGCGAGCCCTTGGCGTTGTCCCCGAGCCCCATGCCGTCCGCGATGCCGACGGCGAGCCCGATCACGTTCTTCACCGCGCCGCCGAGCTCGCAGCCCACGACGTCGGTGATGGTGTACGGCCTGAAGTACGGCGTGTGGCAAGCCGCTTGGAGCCTGCGGGCCACGGCCTCGTCGGTGCAGGCGACCACCGCGGCGGCCGGCATCCGGGAGGCGATCTCCCGCGCGAGATTGGGCCCGGAGACCACGGCGATACGGTCCCGGCCGACCTTGGCGACGTCCTCGATGACCTCGCTCATCCGCATGACGGAGCCGAGCTCGACGCCCTTCATGAGCGAGACGAGGACCGTGTCGGGCGCCAACAGGGGTGCCCAGTCGGCCAAGTTGGCGCGCAGCGTCTGCGAAGGGACCGACAGGACGGTGAAGTCGGCGTGGGCGGCGGCCTCGGCCGCGTCGGTGGTGGCCCGCAGGTTCTCCGGGAGCTCTACGCCGGGGAAGTAATCGGGGTTCGTACGCGTGGAGTTGATGGCTTCCGCGACCTCCGCGCGGCGCGCCCACAGCGTGACCTCGCACCCGGCGTCGGCGAGCACCATGCCGAAAGCCGTGCCCCACGAACCGGCGCTGAAGACAGCCGCCTTGACCGGCTTGCTCACGTGCCCTGCCCCTCTTCCTGTCCGACCCTCGGCTCGATCGCCGACTCGGCCTGAGACTCCAACTCGTGGGTTTCCACGGCCGTCCGGCGCCGCTGCTCGATCCGCTCGCGGCGCGGGTCGTAGGGCGTCTCGGGTGACTTCGCGCCGCGGATCCGCTCCAACAGGCGGGTGATGTCGGCCATGATGACCTCGGTCGCCTCCTTGAGGAGGTCCGGGCTCATCTCCTTGCCGTAGAAACGCGTGAGGTCCACCGGCGGGCCCGCGAGCACATGGCTGGTCTTGCGCGGAAAGACGCGCAGCTTCTTGGCGTACGGCGGGAGCAACTCGTTGGCGCCCCACTGCGCTACGGGAATCACCGGGCACTGGGTCTGCAGGGCCACACGCGCGGCACCGGTCTTGCCGGTCATGGGCCATTGGTCGGGGTCCCGGGTGATGGTGCCCTCGGGATAGAACGCGACGCACTCACCGCGGTCCACGGCGTCGATCGCGGCGCGGAAGGCACTCAACGCGTCCGTGGTCTCGCGGTAGACGGGGATCTGTCCGGTACCGCGCATCGCGGCGCCGACGAATCCCTTCCCGAAAAGGCTGCTCTTCGCCAGGAATCGCGGAACACGTCCGGTGTTGTACTGAAAGTGTCCGTATGCGAAGGGGTCCACTTGTGAATTGTGGTTCACCGCGGTGATAAACCCGCCCTCGGCCGGAATGTGCTCCATTCCGCCCCAGTCCCGCTTGATCAGAACCACCAGCGGCGGTTTGCAGAGGACCGCTGCGAAGCGGTACCAGAACCCGATTCTGCGGCGGGGCACGCGAACACCTTCCTCTTGGACCTGGGGGGCCGCACAAGTGTCGCCCCAGGCCGTTGGTCTGTCGAGAACACCGTACGCCCCGCCACCGACACCGCCAGGGGTGCCGGGTGACAATGGCCGCGACAAGAGAGGGGCGGAACGCCCGTGCAGTGGACCTTGGTCATCCCCCTGAAGCCTCTGGCGCGCGCCAAGAGCAGGCTGTCGGACACCGCGGGCGACGGGCTGCGCCCGGGCCTCGCCCTCGCCTTCGCCCAGGACACCGTGGCGGCCGCGCTGGCCTGCCCGTCGGTCCGCGATGTGGCGGTCGTCACGGACGACGCCCTGGCCGGCCGCGAACTGGCCGCGCTGGGCGCCCGTATCGTCGCCGACGAGCCGGGAGGCGGCCTGAACGCCGCTCTGCGGCACGCGGCGGCGGCCGTGCGGGTTTCCCGCCCCGAAAGCGCGGTCGCGGCCCTGAACGCCGATCTGCCGGCTCTGCGCCCCGCGGAATTGGCCCGGGTCCTGGACGCGGCCGCTGAATTCCCGCGCGCTTTTCTCCCGGACGCGGCCGCAATCGGCACCACGTTGCTCACCGCGCGAGAGGGCCGCGAATTGCACCCGGCTTTCGGCACCGATTCCCGCGCCCGCCATCGAGCCTCCGGCGCGAGGGAACTCACCCTGGACACGGTGGATTCCGTACGACAGGACGTGGACACCGGCGAGGACCTGCGGGCGGCACTGGCCCTCGGGGTGGGGCCGCGCACGGCGGCAGCGGCGGCGGGGCTGCTGATTCCGGGGCAGTAGCCGACCGTGGGCGGGCAGTAGGCTGCGGCCATGCAGGCGACCGCTTACACCTACGACGCCGGGACCCGTACCGGAAGCGTGCTGCTCGACGACGGCACCCCGGTGTCCTTCGACGCCGCCGCGTTCGACGCGGGCGGGCTGCGGCTGCTCAGGCCGGGACAGCGGGTGCGGATCGAGACCGAGGGGCCGAAGGACGGTCTCAGGGTCACGCTCGTGACGCTGCAGACCTTCTGAACGCCCTTTCCGTACGCCCCTGAACACGCCGCGGGCCGGACTCCCAGAGGGAGTCCGGCCCGGCGCGTGAGTGCCTTGCGCCCCGTGACTAGCGGGTGGTGGCCTTCTTGGCGGTGGTCTTGCGCGTCGCCGACTTCTTGGCGGGGGCCTTCTTGGCCGCCGCCTTCTTGGCGGTGCCGGTGGCCTTCTTGGCCGCCGTCTTCTTGGCCGTCGCCGTGGTCTTCTTGGCGGTGGCCTTCTTGGCCGTGGCCTTCTTCGCGGTGGCCGTGGTCTTCTTGGCGACCGTCTTCTTCGCCACGGTCTTCTTCGCGGCAGCCGTCGCCCTCTTGGCGGTGGTCTTCTTGGCCGCGGCCTTCTTGACCGTCGCCGAAGCGGTGCCGCTCAGGCTGCCCTTGGGCGCCTTCTTGACGGCGACCTCGCCGCCGCGCGGGAGCTTCTTCGAGCCGCTCACCAGGTCCTTGAAACCCTGGCCCGCGCGGAAGCGCGGCACGGAGGTCTTCTTGACCCGAACCCGCTCGCCCGTCTGGGGGTTGCGGGCGTAACGGGCCGGACGGTCGACCTTCTCGAACGAACCGAAGCCGGTGACCGAAACCCGGTCCCCATTGACGACGGCACGGACGACTGCGTCCAGAACCGCGTCGACCGCCTCGGCGGCCTGCTGACGGCCACCGACCTTGTCCGCAATCGCTTCTACGAGCTGCGCCTTGTTCACGTCTTCCCCTTCGGAGACATTGCCGGAACGAAACTGCTCCGGCTTTTTCGCACGTTAGGCAGATATATACCGCAAATCAAACACGAAACGGGCTAATCACCCGTGCGCCGCAACGAACTCGGCTGTCCTGGACTTGTTTCAGCGTTCCTCTTCCGGGAATCGACCCGCGTCGAGGTCCTCTGTGAACCGGTCCAGCCGCCTTGTCGCGTCGGCGAGATCGTGCTTGGCCGCGGCCGTAATGACCAGCAGCTTCCGGGCCAGCGCCATCCGTACGCCCTCCGGGACTTGCAGTGCGCGCACCCTTGTGTGCGCTTCCTTGAGTTGGTCCGCGACTGCCGCATAGAGCTTGAGTTGGCCGTCGTGTTCCATGCACAGATTGTGCCATCTGGGGCGAGTTGTCGCCTGCGGGGGTAGCAACTGGTGCCTCAAACAGCGTTCCGGAGCCCGGCGGCAGCCTTGGCTCAAAGCTGCGCCTACCCCGTCAACACCCTGTCTAACACAGGGAGTTGAGCAAAGCGTTGCAGGCGCGCAGGGCCGTTCGGGTGCAGACATGGCTGTACCCCCAATCGTGGCGATCGGGGGTACAGACGGGGTGTCGCGTGGCCGAATCTCGACTCGGGGAAGGCCTCGTGAGGACCTTGGGGTCAGACCTGGACCGTCCGCGGCTTGTACGAGGGGCGCTTGGCCTCGTACGTGGAGATGTCGCCCTCGTTCTGGAGGGTGATGGAGATGTCGTCCAGGCCGTTCAGCAGCCGCCAGCGGGCGTTCTCGTCGAGTTCGAAGGCGGCGGTGATGCCTTCGGCGCGCACCTCGCGGGCCTCCAGGTCGACCGTGACCTCGGCCTGCGGGTCCTTGTCGGTGAGGTCCTGCAGCGCGTCCACGATCTTCTGCTCCAGAACCACCGTGAGCAGGCCGTTCTTGAGCGAGTTGCCGCGGAAGATGTCGGCGAACCGGGAGGAGATGACGGCCTTGAAGCCGTAGTTCTGCAGCGCCCACACGGCGTGCTCACGCGAGGAGCCGGTACCGAAGTCGGGGCCGGCCACCAGGACCGTGGCGCCCTTGCGCTCGGGGCGGTTGAGGATGAAGTTCTCGTCCTTGCGCCAGGCCTCGAAGAGTCCGTCCTCGAACCCGTCCCTGGTCACCTTCTTGAGCCAGTGGGCGGGGATGATCTGGTCGGTGTCCACGTTGCTGCGGCGCAGCGGGACGGCCCGGCCGGTGTGCGTGGTGAATGCTTCCATGACTCTCAGACTCCAGCGGGCACAGGGGCGTCGGACAGATCGGCGGGCGAGGCCAGGTGGCCCAGCACGGCGGTCGCGGCGGCGACCTGCGGCGAGACCAGGTGCGTACGGCCGCCCTTGCCCTGCCTGCCCTCGAAGTTGCGGTTGGAGGTGGACGCGGAGCGCTCACCGGGTGCCAGCTGGTCCGGGTTCATGCCCAGACACATCGAGCAGCCCGCGTGCCGCCATTCGGCGCCGGCCTCCTTGAACACGACGTCCAGGCCCTCGGAGACGGCCTGCAGACCGACCCGCGCGGAGCCCGGGACGACCAGCATCCGTACGCCGTCGGCGACTTTGCGGCCCTCGACGATCTCGGCGGCCGCACGCAGGTCCTCGATACGGCCGTTGGTGCACGAACCTACGAAGACGGTGTCCACCTTGATGTCGCGCAGCGGCTGACCGGCCTCCAACCCCATGTATTCCAGGGCCTTTTCGGCGGCGAAGCGCTCCGAAGCGTCTTCGTACGAAGCAGGATCGGGGACGGACGCCGAAAGCGGCGCGCCCTGACCGGGGTTGGTGCCCCAGGTGACGAACGGCGCCAGCGAGGGACCGTCGATGACGACCTCGGCGTCGAATTCCGCGTCCTCGTCGGTCTTCAGGGTCTTCCAGTACGCGACGGCGGCGTCCCAGTCCTCGCCCTCGGGGGCGTGGGCGCGGCCCTTGATGTACTCGAAGGTGGTCTCGTCGGGGGCGATCATGCCCGCGCGGGCGCCGGCCTCGATCGACATGTTGCAGATGGTCATGCGGGCCTCCATCGAGAGCTTCTCGATGGCGGAGCCGCGGTATTCCAGGATGTAGCCCTGGCCGCCGCCGGTGCCGATCTTCGCGATGATGGCGAGGATCAGGTCCTTGGCGGTGACGCCGTCGGGCAGTTCGCCGTCGACCGTGATGGCCATGGTTTTCGGGCGGGCCAGCGGCAGCGTCTGGGTGGCCAGCACATGCTCCACCTGGGAGGTGCCGATGCCGAACGCCAGCGCGCCGAAGGCGCCGTGGGTGGAGGTGTGGGAGTCACCGCACACGACCGTCGTCCCGGGCTGGGTCAGCCCCAGCTGCGGGCCTACGACGTGGACGACGCCCTGCTCGACGTCGCCCAGGGAGTGCAGGCGCACGCCGAAGTCGGCGCAGTTCTTGCGCAGCGTCTCCAGCTGGGCCCGGGAGACCGGGTCCGCGATGGGCTTGTCGATGTCGAGGGTCGGGGTGTTGTGATCCTCGGTGGCGATGGTGAGGTCGAGGCGCCGCACCGGACGGCCCGCCTGACGGAGACCGTCGAAGGCCTGCGGGCTGGTCACCTCGTGCAGCAGGTGCAGATCGATGAAGAGGAGGTCGGGCTCGCCCTCGGCGCGCCGGACGACATGGTCGTCCCAGACCTTCTCCGCGAGTGTCCTACCCATCGCTTTCCCTCCGGCCGGCAAACAGCGCCGGCCCAACTAGAGATCTTGAGGAGACGGCGCTCGCACCCCTGGTTCACGGGCAGCCGCCGCCTGGCCCGTTGGTCCGCGGGCCGCTGTGCCTACAAGAGTTGCGCGTCTCACGAAAAAAGGAACTTGCGTTTCACAGAGTGAGACGCGAGTATCGTTTCATGGACAACAGTAGCGGCGTCGGCGTCCTGGACAAGGCAGCTCTTGTCCTTGGCGCTCTGGAGTCCGGTCCGGCCACCCTCGCGGGTCTGGTCGCGGCGACCGGGCTGGCACGACCCACGGCACACCGGCTGGCCGTGGCTTTGGAACACCACCGCATGGTGGCGCGCGACATGCAGGGCCGGTTCATTCTCGGCCCCCGTCTCGCCGAGCTGGCCGCGGCCGCCGGCGAGGACCGTCTGCTCGCCACGGCGGGCCCGGTGCTCACGCATCTGCGGGACATCACGGGCGAGAGCGCGCAGCTCTACCGCCGCCAGGGCGACATGCGCATCTGCGTCGCCGCGGCGGAGCGCCTGTCCGGACTGCGGGACACGGTCCCGGTCGGCTCGACGCTCACGATGAAAGCCGGTTCGTCCGCGCAGATCCTGATGGCCTGGGAGGAGCCGGAGCGCCTGCACCGCGGCCTCCAGGGCGCCCGCTTCACGGCCACGGCCCTCTCGGGCGTACGGCGCCGGGGCTGGGCCCAGTCGATCGGCGAGCGCGAGCCGGGCGTCGCGTCCGTCTCCGCGCCGGTGCGCGGCCCCTCGAACCGCGTGGTGGCCGCCGTGTCCGTCTCCGGCCCCATCGAGCGCCTGACGCGCCACCCGGGCCGTATGCACGCCCAGGCGGTCATCGACGCCGCCGCCCGCCTCTCCGAGGCCCTGCGCCGCACCGGCTGATCCGCCGAAACATCCCAAGGAGGGCCTGCCTCAACGCCGCGGCAGGCCCTTCGTCATGACCGCGCCCCCAACTCATCGCGATCCACGCCGAGTTGACGTACGGGCGGACAACGAGAAAGGCCCTCCACCGAAGTGGAGGGCCTTCCCTCTGTACGTACCCCCGACCGGATTCGAACCGGCGCTACCGCCTTGAGAGGGCGGCGTGCTAGGCCGCTACACAACGGGGGCCTAGACTCTGCGTTTCCGCAGTTCAAAGCTGGTCTACCAGGACTCGAACCTAGAATGACGGTACCAGAAACCGTAGTGTTGCCAATTACACCATAGACCAAGGTGATTCAAGGTAAAGCGTACCCCCGACCGGATTCGAACCGGCGCTACTGCCGTGAGAGGGCAGCGTGCTAGGCCGCTACACAACGGGGGCTTTGCAGAGTTGACCTCTGCGGTTGCAGATGAGCTCTGCGAGCTGGCCTACCAGGACTCGAACCTAGACTAACGGAACCAGAAACCGTCGTGCTGCCAATTACACCATAGGCCACTGGAACGCAATCCCCTGCCGGGATCTTGTTCTAGCGTGCGCCTCCGGGTACCTGACCTTTCAGTCTGTTCTCCGGCGGCGCAGGAAGAACATTACCTGAAGGTGGACGGGGCTCCAAAACGGGTATCAGCGCCGAGGAGCGCGGGGAGTTCGGCGAGAGAGACGATCCGGTGCCGCCCCACGAGGACCTCACCGGGGGTGGGCCCGCCGCGTCGGTCGATCCAGACGGAGAGCAGCCCGGCGTCCGCGGCACCGCGCCAGTCGATCTCGGGGTGATCTCCGACATACGCCACTTCGTGCGGCGGCAGTTCCAGCGCCTCGCAGGCCGCGAGGAAGGCGCCGGCCTCGGGTTTGGAGACGCCCAGCTCGGCCGCGCACAGGACGGCCTCGAAGCGGTCGTACACCCCGAGGGCGCGCAGTTTGCGGTCCTGGACGGTGAGGCTGGAGTTGGAGAGGACGGCGTGCCGGTGAGTGGCCGCGAGGGTGTCCAGGACGGGCAGGACGTCCGGGAAGAGGGACCAGGCGGTCTCGTAGTGGGACTTGTAGCGCTGGAACCAGTCCTCGGCCTCGGCGTCGGTCAACTCCCGGCCCAGGAACAGCCGGACGCGGTCCAGCCGCTGCCCCTCGAACGAGACCTCACCGGCCGAGAACCGCGCCCAGTGGAACTCGGTGGCCACCTTCCAGCGCTCCAGGGCCTCCGCCACGCTCGCGTGCCCGTCGACCAGCCCCTCGGCCACCAGGTGCTCCCGCATGGCCGCGCGGTCCGCACCGGTGTAGTCGAACAAGGTGTCGTCGACGTCCCAGACAACGGCCCGAATGGTCATGATCCGACGGTAACCCGGGGCCCGGGGGCGCGTCTGCCCCCGACCTGCCGTCACACGGGGGCGACGAAGAAGTCCGTGACGAAGCAGGTGACTTCGCCGGCCGCCGTACGGCCGATCCAGGTGGGGTAGGCGCCGTCGCCCCAGCCCGAGCCGAAGGCCGCCAGGGTGTGGCCGGTGGAGGGTGACGTGACCAGGTACGGACCCGGAGCGTGGCCGTGCTTCTCGAAGGCGTCCCACAGCGGGCCCTCGTCGCCCTCGCACTCGGGGAAGGAGCCGTCGACCGACGCGTCGTAGAACGAGCCCGTGCCGGCGTCGACTCCGTAGCCGTAGAACTCGTCCTCGGTGAGTGCGGCGAGGTCCTGGCCGGGCTGGAGGGCGAGTTCCCAGCCGGTGGTGGGCTCGTCCCGTATGACCAGGCGGGCGGCGGCCACGCGCAGGTGGGGGGCGTCGGACGGGGGTTCGTCGGGCTGGGTGAGGGTGGCGACGGCGGCTTCGACGCGGTAGTGGCCGGGGGCCACGGCGACCGTGAAGGGTTCGGCCTCGCCCTGGCCGAGGCCGACGAAGGGGTCGCAGGCCACCACCTGGCCGGTGGGGAGCCAGAGTTGGCCGCCATCCGCGAGGTGGATCACGCCGACCGTGCCGGTCTCGTCCTCCGTGAACGTGCTGCCGGGCGTGAAAAGCCAGGTGTAGTCACGAGCGGTCATCGGCATGAAAGGCGCCTCTCCTGAACGATCTTCAATGATCCGGAACCCTAACGCCCCGCACTGACAACGCCGAAGGGACGGCAGTCCGTTGCGGCTGCCGCCCCTTCACGCGTGTGTGCGTTACGCGGCCAGCTTGGCGAGGGCCGCGTCGATCCTGGCGAGGGTCTTCTCCTTGCCCAGGATCTCCAGGGACTCGAAGAGCGGCAGGCCGATCGTGCGGCCGGTGACGGCGACGCGGACCGGGGCCTGCGCCTTGCCGAGCTTGAGGCCGTGGGCCTCACCGGCGGCCAGGACGGCCTCCTTGAGGGACTCGGGCGAGGTCCAGTCGGCCGACTCCAGCTTCTCGCGGGCCGTACGGAGCAGGGCGTCGGAGCCCTCCTTCATGGCCTTCGTCCAGGACGCCTCGTCCTCGACCGGCTCGGCGAGGAACAGGAAGTCGACGTTGTCCGTGATCTCCGAAAGGACCTTGAGGCGGGTCTGCGCGTGCGGCGCGACGGCCTGCCACTTCGCCTCGTCGAAGTCCTCCGGCGCCCAGGGGGCGAACGGGGCCCGCAGCCACGGGGCGCAGCGCTCGGTGAAGTCCTTCACGTCGAGCAGCCGGATGTGGTCGGCGTTGATCGCCTCGCACTTCTTCAGGTCGAAGCGCGCCGGGTTGGGGTTCACGTCGGCGATCTCGAAGGCCGCGACCATCTCGTCCATCGTGAAGACGTCCCGGTCGCCCGAGAGCGACCAACCCAGCAGGGAGAGGTAGTTGAGCAGCCCCTCGGGCAGGAAGCCGCGCTCCCTGTAGAGGTTGAGCGAGGACTCGGGGTCGCGCTTGGAGAGCTTCTTGTTGCCCTCGCCCATCACGTACGGCAGGTGCCCGAAGGAGGGGATCTCCTTCGCGATGCCCAGGTCGATCAGCGCCTTGTAGAGGGCGATCTGGCGCGGGGTGGAGGAGAGCAGGTCCTCGCCGCGCAGGACGTGGGTGATCTCCATCAGGGCGTCGTCGACCGGGTTGACGAGCGTGTACAGCGGGGCGCCGTTGGCCCGGACGATGCCGTAGTCCGGCACGTTCTCCGGGGTGAACGTCAGCTCGCCGCGGACCAGGTCCGTGAAGGTGATCGTCTCGTCGGGCATCCGGAACCGGACGATCGGCGTACGGCCCTCGGCCACGTAAGCGGCCTTCTGCCCGTCGCTCAGGTCGCGGCAGTGGCCGTCGTAGCCGGACGGCTTGCCGGCGGCGCGGGCGGCGTCGCGGCGGGCGTCCAGCTCCTCCGTGGAGCAGTAGCAGTGGTAGGCGCGGCCGGCGTCCTGGAGCTTCTGCGCGACGTCCTTGTAGATGTCCATGCGCTGCGACTGGCGGTACGGCGCGTGCGGGCCGCCGACCTCGGGGCCCTCGTCCCAGTCGAAGCCCAGCCAGCGCAGCGAGTCGAGCAGCTGGTCGTAGGACTCCTCGGAGTCGCGGGCCGCGTCGGTGTCCTCGATGCGGAAGACCAGGGTGCCCTGGTGGTGCTTGGCGAACGCCCAGTTGAACAGGGCGGTGCGGACCAGGCCCACGTGCGGGTTGCCGGTGGGCGAGGGACAGAAACGGACGCGGACGGGGGAGGCGGGTGCGCTAGCCACGCTTGACAACCTTGTTGGTGAGAGTGCCGATGCCTTCGATGGAGACGGCGACCTCGTCGCCGACGGTGAGCGGTCCGACGCCTGCCGGGGTGCCCGTGAGGATCACGTCGCCGGGGAGCAGCGTCATGGCCTCGGTGATGTTGACGATCAGGTCCTCGATCGAGTGGATCATCTCGCTGGTGCGGCCGAGTTGGCGCTGCTGTCCGTTGACCGTGAGCTGGATGGTGAGGTCGCTCGGGTCGAGGTCCGTCTCCACCCAGGGGCCGAGCGGGCAGGAGGTGTCGAAGCCCTTGGCGCGGGCCCACTGCTTCTCGCGCTTCTGGACGTCACGCGCGGTGATGTCGTTGGCGCACGTGTAGCCGAGGATGACGTCCTTGACGCGCTCGCGCGGGACCTCGCGGCACATCCGGCCGATGACGACGGCCAGTTCGGCCTCGTGATGGAGGTCCTCGGTGAAGGAGGGGTACTGGATGTCGTCGCCGGAGCCGATCACCGAGGTGGACGGCTTGAAGAAGGCGAAGGGGACGTCCGGCACCTCGTTGCCCAGTTCGCGGGCGTGCTCGGCGTAGTTGCGGCCGTAGGCGACGACCTTGTTCGGGAGGACCGGCGGCAGCAGCCTGACCTTGCTGAGCGGGACCTTCGTACCGGAGAGCTCGAAGTCCGCGAACGGGATGCCCTTGATGATGTCGAGGACGAGCTCGTCCGGCTTGTCGCCCTCGACCGCGCCGAAGGCGACGTTCCCGTCGATGGAGAATCTGGCGATGCGCACGGGATCCTGGCGCCCCTCACTGAGCCGGCTGAAGTCTGACGCTCCAGGCTAACGCGGTGCGGGACCCCTCCTCGCGCGATTACTCCGCGGCGGCGGTGACCGGGATCTCCATGAGGATGGTCCGGCGCGGGTTGGCGGTCTGGGCCGGCAGGTCGAGCGAGTGTTCCTGCAGCTCCGGCGTCTGCAGCGCGTCGGCGTCCGCGAGGTGCGCCAGCGTCGTGCGTCGCGGGTTGGCAATGTTGCGGAACATCATCGTGGTCTTCACTGTTGTACTCGACCCTCGTCGTCCGTCGGTGGGCGGTTGGCAGTATGTGCCCTCATGTAAAGCGTCAGGCTAAACATCCAATTCCCGGCCGAAGACGCGAAGAGCCCTTGATCTGCGTGTGAGTTTGCTCACGGCCTCATGGGCAAAGGGTCCAATTCGGGCCCTCAACTCACCTCAACCAAACGGACATTGCCCCCCTGAAGCTGTCATTCCGCTCCTGATCATGGCGACTGGGGCACATCCCATGTCCCCGGAGGCCGTGGGGATATGCCCCCTTTGGGATGAATAGCTTTCTACGTCTCGTGACGCACCCCTCACGGGGTGTCACTCAGGTCACAGCCTGGCCTACGGGCCTTGTTGGAGATCCGGCACTGTGCTGGAATTCCACGGACCGCCGCAGAATCAGCCCGGCGCGCAGAGGGCGCAACGCAGCGCCGAGGGCGGCGGAAGGGGGAGCAGCGCCGGTCACTCACGACCACACACTGGGGGGCGCGTTCAGGGCGCTCCCTAAGACGCCGACACCGTCCTTCCGTTCGCGCGGAGGGGCGCCTGGTCCAGAGGTTGCGACGCTAGTGCAGGGACGTTTCAAGAGGGATGGCAGTGCTTCGGCGGAGCCGGAGCCGCATGGCGGGGCTGGCCCCAAGACCGGCAGCTCCTCGCCCCAGCACGCCCAGAACCCGGGCCCGGCGCCGTCAGGCGACGGTGGAGGCCCCGGGCGCCCCGGCGTGTCCGCAACCCCGACCCCCATGCCCCCGGTGAAGCCGCCGTCGGGCTCACCCGGACCCGGCTCGCGCGTCGCTCTGCGTAACTGGCGCATCTCCACGCGCCTGGTCTCGCTGCTCGCGCTCCCGGTGGTCGCGGCCACCTCGCTGGGCGCCCTGCGCATCAGCGACTCCATGACCGAGATCCAGCAGCTCGACAACATGAAGCTGCTGACGGACATGACCAAGCAGGCCACCGAGCTGGCCACCGCGCTCCAGGAGGAGCGCGACCAGTCGGCCGGTCCCCTCTCCCACGGCGGCAAGGCCACCGACTACGAGGTCAAGGGCTACGAGCAGAAGACCGACCGCGCCCGAGAGAACTTCATCAACGCCTCGGAAGAGGTGGACAGCGCCAGCAAGAGCGGCAACCTCCAGGGCGTCCGGGAGAGCCTGGTCGGTCTCGCGACCGAGCTGGACAACCTCGACAAGATCCGCAAGTCGGCGTACCAGTCGAAGGGCAACTCGACCCAGACGGTCGACGCCTACCACCGGCTGATCAGCCAGCTGCTGGGCCTCTCGCAGGACATGGCGGAGGCCACCAGCAACCCGGAGATGATCCAGCGCACCCGCGCCCTGGCGGCCTTCTCCGCCGCCAAGGAGTTCTCGTCCGTGCAGCGCGCCGTGATCGCGGCGGCCCTGCCGAACAACAACACGCAGCAGGGCGACCTCTCCGCCAACGACCGGCTCTACGCAGACTCCGCCCTGGAGAGCGAGAAGTCGGAACTGAGCATCTTCCGCAACATCTACGGCAACCAGGGCGCCGAGGAACTCATCGCGCCCATCGAGAACGGCAACCCGACCATCGAGTCGGCCGACACCTACGCCCAGCGCGTCCTCGACAACGCCAACGGTCTGGCCTCGCTGGACAAGCGGTCCTACAAGGACTGGGTGGACGACAGCTCGACCAAGATCGAGCAGATGAAGAAGATCGAGCACACGCTCCTGGAGGACATGGAGCAGAAGGCCCGCGAGCTGCGCTCCGCCTCCGAGCGTGAGGCGATCATCTCCGGTGCGCTGATCCTGCTCGTGCTCGGCGTCTCCCTGGTCGGCGCCTTCGTCATCGCCCGGTCCATGATCCGCTCGCTGCGCCGCCTCCAGGAGACCGCCAACAAGGTCGCCCAGGACCGTCTGCCCGAGCTGGTCAAGCAGTTGTCCGAGTCCGACCCGCAGGACGTCGACACGTCCGTGGAGTCGGTCGGTGTGCACTCCCGGGACGAGATCGGCCAGGTCGCCGCGGCCTTCGACGACGTGCACCGCGAGGCCGTCCGCCTCGCCGCCGAGCAGGCCCTCCTGCGAGGCAACGTCAACGCGATGTTCACCAACCTCTCGCGCCGCTCCCAGGGCCTCATCCAGCGTCAGCTCTCGCTCATCTCCGAGCTGGAGTCCCGCGAGGCCGACCCGGACCAGCTGTCCTCGCTCTTCAAGCTCGACCACCTCGCGACCCGCATGCGCCGTAACGGTGAGAACCTCCTGGTCCTCGCCGGTGAAGAGCCCGGCCGCCGCTGGACCCGTCCGGTCCCGCTGGTCGACGTGCTCCGCGCCGCCGCCTCCGAGGTGGAGCAGTACGAGCGCATCGAGCTCTCGTCCGTGCCGACCACCGAAGTCGCCGGCCGTGTGGTCAACGACCTCGTGCACCTCCTCGCCGAGCTGCTGGAGAACGCGACCTCCTTCTCCTCGCCGCAGACCAAGGTCAAGGTCACCGGTCACGCGCTGCCCGACGGCCGGGTGCTGATCGAGATCCACGACACCGGTATCGGCCTCTCCCCCGAGGACCTCGCGGCGATCAACGAGCGGCTCGCCTCGCCGCCCACCGTGGACGTCTCGGTCTCCCGCCGCATGGGTCTGTTCGTGGTCGGCCGCCTCTCGCAGCGCCACGGCATCCGCATCCAGCTGCGTCCGTCCGACTCCGGTGGTACGACCGCGCTGGTCATGCTCCCCGTCGACGTCGCCCAGGGCGGCAAGAAGCCCGCTCCGGGCAAGCCCGGTCAGACCGCCGTCGGCGCCGCTGCGGCAGCCGCCGCGGCCGGTGCCGGTGCGGCCCGCCGGGGCAACGGCCAGGGTGGCTCCGCGCTCGGCGCGGGTGCGCCCGCCGGCAATGGTGGACTTCTCGGTGCCGGGGCCGCTCCGCGCGGCCAGGTCGGTGCCGGTCAGAGCCCCCGGGCCGCGCTGCCCGGTGCGGGCGGTGGACGTCCGGGTGGACCCGGCGGTCCCGGTGGTCCGGGCGGTGCGCGTGGACCTCAGGGT
>NZ_JBHXME010000089.1:0-44623 GCF_042721125.1 Streptomyces sp. NPDC058469 | reverse complement strand
GCGGGGGACCGCCGCCCCCCGGTACGGATTCTTCGCGCACTCGGTACGGACGAGGACAGTCCTTGGGCCAGACAGGCGAGCCCCGGCGCGGACACGCGCACGACGGGGAACTGGGCGCGGCTGTCGCGCGGGCCCAGGAGGGCGACGACAGCGCTTTCGCGGTCGCGTACCGGATCGTGCAGCCCGGGCTGCTCGGGTATCTGCGCGGGCTCGTCGGCGACGAGGCCGAGGACGTGGCGTCCGACGCCTGGCTGGAGATCGCCCGCGACCTGGGCCGGTTCCGCGGCGACGGGGCGGGGTTCCGCGGCTGGACGGCGACCATCGCCCGGCACCGGGCGCTCGACCATCTGCGAAGACAGCGGGTGCGTCCGCGATCGGCGACGCTGGAACAGGACGTACTCGAACTCCCCGGCCCGCACAGCACCCACGACCAGGCACTGGAGTCCCTCTCCACGGAGTACGCCCTCGGTCTGGTGCGGGGGTTGCCGCAGGACCAGGCCGAGGCTGTGCTGCTGCGTGTGGTCGTGGGCCTCGACGGGCCCGCCGCCGCCCGGGTGTTGGGCAAACGGCCTGGTGCGGTACGGACGGCCGCCTATCGGGGGTTGAGGCGGCTTGCCCGTGAACTGGGCGCTATGGAAGCCGTGCGGGAAAGGGACGGAGACGGACATGGCTGACCGTGACATGGGCCTTCCGGGTGTCCCCGGTCCCTTTGGGCTCCCGGGTCTTCCGGTCCTGCTGGGCGCGGCTCTGCGTGACGGTGACGTGGACGGCGAGGCCGAACGGCGGGCGGTGGCCGCGTTCGTGGCGGCGTTCAGGGCGGCGAGGGACGCGGGGGTTCAGGCGGCGCCGACGCGTAGCCAGGATGATTGGCGGCCGAGGGGGAGTGCCCCGTGACCGGCGTCCGCGGCGGCGGACTCTCCGGCGCTCGGGAGCTTGAACGGGCCGCGTGGCTGTGAAGAACCTGTCAACTGCCCATGAGTGTCACGTCGGTCCGTGAGAGACACCGCGGAGACGGCCGGAGCCGCCACCCCCCACAGGAGAGGCCCCGGCCGTCGCGCTGTACGGGCCGCGCGGCGGCCCGTACTTTTTACAGCGCCATGAGTGCGTTTTCTGTCACACCGCGGCCCCGAACCAAGTAGTTGCGCCTTGTACGGACATGGACGAGGAACAGTTTCAGGTCGTAACGTGCCTTTCGCGCCGGAGTGCGGACGCGACCAACAAATTCGAGGGACCACGTGCTGGGGGACGACGCGGAGCTGACCGCCGCGGTGCTTGCGGCACAGGACGGGGACGAGACCGCGTTCCGGACTGTGTACCGCACGGTGCATCCACGGTTGCTCGGATACGTACGGACGCTGGTCGGCGATCCGGACGCCGAGGACGTCGCGTCCGAGGCCTGGCTGCAGATCGCCCGTGACCTCGACCGGTTCAGCGGGGACGCGGACCGCTTCCGTGGGTGGGCCGCCCGGATCGCCCGCAACCGT
Organism: Streptomyces sp. NPDC058469; assembly: GCF_042721125.1. Lineage (NCBI taxonomy): Bacteria > Bacillati > Actinomycetota > Actinomycetes > Kitasatosporales > Streptomycetaceae > Streptomyces > Streptomyces sp. NPDC058469. Next base: position 43,139 of record NZ_JBHXME010000089.1, on the reverse strand, counting down.
GCCCTGGACCACATACGGATGCGCGGCCGCCGGCCCGCGATAGGCGGCGACGAGACCGAACTGACCGGCCGCGCCGCCGAGTCCGACACCGCCGACGAGGCCATCGAGGCCCTGGCCACCGACAGCACCCTCTCCCTCATCGCCCAACTGCCGCAGGACCAGGCCGAGGCCGTCGTCCTGCGGGTGGTCATGGGCCTCGACGCCAAGACCGCCGCGGAGACCCTCGGCAAGCGGCCCGGCGCCGTCCGCACGGCCGCGCACCGCGGGCTGAAACGGCTGGCGGAACTGCTCGGCGGCGACCCCGAATCGGCCGCGGCGCTCGGCGCCCTGCCGCCCCAGCGAGACCCGCGCGATCGCGCGGTGACGTCCGCCACTGTGACGCATACGCGCGCGCGGACGCAGAAGGACATGTGATGGCCGACGAGCGCTGTGCTTTTCCGGGGGACCGCCCCCGGACCCCCGGCCGATGGCTGGACCGCGAGACCGCCGAGCGTCTGCTGCGCGGCGAGTCCCTGGAAGCCGTCGATCCGGCCGCCCGCGACCAGGCCGAGCGGCTCGCGAAGACCCTCGGCGCGCTGTCCGTGGACCACTCGCTGGGCAAGGTCGAACTCCCGGGCGAGGAAGCCGCGTTGGCCGCCTTCCGGGTGGCGCGCACCGGCAACGATGTCGAGCGGGCCGCTCTTGGCCGGCGCGGCCGTGCGCACTCCTCCGACGCCGGGCTCGTCCGGCTCGGGCGGCCCGCCTCGACCGCCCCGGGCCCCCGCTGGGGAAGACCCGTGCGGCTCGGGCTGACCGCCGCGCTCGCCGTCGGGATGCTCGGCGGGGTCGCGGTCGCGGCCTCCACGGGAGTCCTCCCGACGCCGTTCCACGACGACCCGGGGCCCGCCGCCTCGATCTCCGCCGCCGTGACACCGTCCGACCGCCCCCTCGTCCCGCCCTCGCCGAGCGGCACCGGCGGCCCTGGGACGCCCACGACGGGCGGCGGTTCCGACGACTCCTCCGGCGAGGCCGCCGGAAGCGGCACGAACCCCACGCCGAGCACCGGTTCCGGTGACGACAAGGCCTTCGGCTCCGGCAAGTGGTGGAAGGGTGTCACCTCGTCCTGCCGTGCCGTGCGCGACGGCAAGCCCCTGGCCCCGGGCCGCAAGCTCACCCTGGAGGGCGCGGCGGGCGGTACGTCCCACGTGTGGACGTACTGCAAGGGCCTCCTCCAGCACACCGGCACCGGCACGGACGACAAGGGCGACAGCGACGGCAACGGCAAGAACGGCAGCGGTCAGGGCGACGACCAGAACGGTTCGGACGAGCAGGCCGGCGGTCAGGGCGGTGGCAGCGACGGGCACATAGCCCCGATCGCACCGGGCGGCGGCAACGGCAGCAGTGGTGGCGGCAACGGCGGCAGCACCGGTTACCAGGACAACGGCGCTTCCACCTCCGGCCCCTCGGTCTTCACCCCGCTCACCCGGCACCAGTCGCCGTCCACCCCGGCCCCGTCGCACACCACCGAGACCCGGCAGACCCCGTCGCCGAGTCCGACGTACAGCGCGCTCTGAACTGATCGCACGCCGCTGACCTGCACGTATGCAACTCGTGGAAATTCTTTCGCGGCAGGTGTGACATTTCCGGCCGTCGTAGCGCAGTACTGAGTAGCCGACTGGTCATCGGCCATCGCACAGAGCCGGGGTTCCCCCCGTACCTACGGCTCGTGCACCCGGCGCGGGTGGGACACGTTCCCCCGGTCCCGCCCGCGCCTCATACGGCTACCGGTAGACGACGACCTTGTCGCCGGTCCGCACCTGCGCGAAGAGACTCGCGATCGCCGCCTCGTCCCGTACGTTGACGCAGCCGTGCGAGCCGCCCGCGTAACCTCGCGCCGAGAAGTCGTAGGAGAAGTGCACCGCCTGGCCGCCGCTGAAGAACATCGCGTACGGCATGGGGGAGTGGTAGAGCGTGGACACCCAGTTCCGGGCCTTCCAGTAGACCTGGAACACACCGTCGCGGGTCGGGGTGTACTGCGCGCCGAACCGCACCGACATCGTCGACACCGTCCGTCCGTCGATCATCCAGCGCAGGGTCCGGCTCGTCTTGTCGATGCACAGGACCCGGCCGGTGAGACAGCGCGGGTCGGGTGCGCCGGCCGGCTGGCCGCCCATCAGGTACAGGTCCCACTTGCCGGGCTCGTGCGTCATCTTCAGCAGCCGTTGCCAGGTGACGGTGTCGGTCTCGCCCGTCTTCGGCAGCCCGCGCTTGCCCTGGAAGCCCGCGACGGCCTGCTCGGTGAGGTCGTCGTAGGTCCCGGTCGGCCCGTCGAAGAGCCAGTCGGCCTGCCGTAGCCGCGCCTGCAGTTCGCGCACGTCGCCGCCGCTGTCGCCGCGCGACCACAGGACGTTCGCGGCGCTGGCGGTGCTCGGGGAGGCGGAGGGTTTGCCGTCACCGCTACTACTACTCGTGGTGCCGCTGCCGGGAAGCTTGATGTGCACGGGCAGATGGTGCCTGCCGTCCGCGTCCGTGCCCTGCACCGTGCAGCCGCACACCGTCACCAGGGCCGACAGGGCCGCCGCGGCGGCGATCGCTCTCCCCATGCCCGTAGTACGCATCGCGGACCCCTGTCATCTCACCGGCCTCGTACCCCGGAGACGTACCCCCGGATGACGGGTCGCGAACGGCACGGCATCGTGGTGACCGGAGGTGCACACCATGGCACGAGAGTCGGAGTCGGGGCTGCCCATCGAACCCGTCTACGGTCCCGAGGCCCTCGCCGGCTGGGACCCGGCCGAGCGGCTGGGCGAGCCGGGGACGTACCCCTTCACGCGGGGCGTGTACCCGTCGATGTACACGGGACGGCCCTGGACGATGCGCCAGTACGCCGGTTTCGGTACGGCGACCGAGTCCAACGCCCGCTACCGGCAGCTGATCGCCCACGGCACGACCGGCCTGTCCGTCGCCTTCGACCTGCCCACCCAGATGGGCCACGACTCCGACGCGGCCCTCGCACACGGCGAGGTCGGCAAGGTCGGGGTCGCGATCGACTCGGTGGACGACATGCGGGTGCTGTTCGACGGCATCCCGCTGGACCAGGTCTCCACCTCGATGACGATCAACGCCCCCGCCGCCCTCCTCCTGCTGATGTACCAGCTCGTCGGCGAGGAACAGGGCGTGCCTGCCGGGCAGTTGACGGGCACCATCCAGAACGACGTGCTCAAGGAGTACATCGCGCGCGGGACGTACATCTTCCCGCCGAAGCCCTCGCTGCGGCTGACCGCCGACATCTTCCAGTACTGCGGGGCCGAGATCCCGAAGTGGAACACGATCTCGATCTCCGGCTACCACATGGCGGAGGCGGGCGCCTCGCCCGCGCAGGAGATCGCCTTCACGCTCGCCGACGGCATCGAGTACGTCCGCACGGCGGTCGCGGCCGGCATGGACGTCGACGACTTCGCACCCCGGCTGTCCTTCTTCTTCGTGGCGCGTACGACGATCCTCGAAGAGGTCGCCAAGTTCCGTGCGGCCAGGCGTATTTGGGCGCGGGTGATGCGGGACGAGTTCGGTGCGCGGAATCCGAAGTCCCTGATGCTGCGCTTCCACACGCAGACCGCCGGCGTCCAACTCACCGCCCAGCAGCCGGAGGTGAACCTCGTCCGGGTCGCCGTCCAGGGGCTGGCCGCAGTGCTCGGGGGCACGCAGTCCCTGCACACGAACTCCTTCGACGAGGCGATCGCGCTGCCGACGGACAAGAGCGCGCGCCTCGCGCTGCGCACGCAGCAGGTGCTGGCCTACGAGACGGACGTGACCGCGACCGTGGACCCTTTCGCGGGTTCGTACGTCGTCGAGTCGATGACGGACGACGTCGAGGCGGCCGCGGTTCAACTGATGCGGCGGGTCGAGGAGTTGGGCGGCGCGGTCGGCGCCGTCGAACACGGCTTCCAGAAGGGCGAGATCGAGCGCAACGCCTACCGCATCGCCCAGGAGACCGACTCCGGCGAGCGGGTCGTGGTCGGCGTCAACCGCTTCCGGCTGGACGCGGAGGAACCGTACGAGCCCCTCCGCGTCGACCCGGCCATCGAGGCCCGGCAGACCGAACGCCTCGCGCGGCTCCGCGCCGAACGGGACCAGGGGGCGGTGGGGTCGGCGCTGGGCGCGCTGCGGAGGGCTGCGGAAGGTACGGGCAACGTGCTGTACCCGATGAAGGAGGCGCTGCGGGCGCGGGCGACGGTGGGGGAGGTGTGCGATGCCCTTCGGGAGGTGTGGGGGACGTACGTCCCGAGTGACACCTTCTGAACCGTCCACCCCCCGAACGACACCTTTTGAGCGCCATGCCGCCGTGCGACACTCGTTCTCATGTTCGGTGTCATAGACCTCCCCACCTACCTGGCCGGCCTGGTCCTGATCGTCCTGCTGCCCGGTCCCAACTCGCTGTACGTCCTCTCGGTCGCCGCCCGGCGCGGCACCCGGGCCGGGTACACGGCCGCCGCCGGTGTCTGGTGCGGCGACACCGTGCTGATGACGCTCTCCGCGGCCGGGGTCGCCTCGCTGTTGCAGGCCAACGCCGTGCTGTTCGGGATCGTGAAGTACGCGGGAGCCGGCTATCTGACCTGGCTGGCGTTCGGGATGCTGCGTGCCGCGTGGGCGATGTGGCGGAGCCGTAAGGAGCGGGCGGCCATGGAGCCGGCCCCCGCCACGGAGGCGGCCGACGAGCGGCCGTACCGCCGTGCCTTCGTCGTCAGCCTCTTCAACCCGAAGGCGATCCTGTTCTTCGTCGCCTTCTTCGTGCAGTTCGTCGACCCGGGGTACGCCTACCCCGCCGTGTCCTTCGTGGTGCTCGGTGCTTTCGCGCAGGTGGCGAGCTTCCTCTACCTCAGTGCCCTGATCTTCAGCGGGACCCGGCTGGCGACGGCGTTCCGCCGCCGTAGGCGGCTCGCGGCGGGAGCCACTTCGGCGGCGGGGGCGCTCTTCCTGGGCTTCGCGGTGAAGCTGTCACTGGCCGGCTCGGTGTAACTAGCTGTTCTGGGACTGGCGGAGGCCGAAGCGTTCCGTGTACTCCGCCAGGCCGCTGTCCGTGTCGCCCGCCCAGCCGACGTAGCCGTCCGGGCGGATCAGGAAGAGGCCCGTTCCGTACGTCTCGGGGGTGGGGCCCTGTACGACCCGCACCAGATCGCCGCCGATCGCCGGTGCCTCCGTGCCCAGGGCGAGCAGGGTCCAGTGCGGGCCCCGGAAGGCGTCGAGGAGGCGTACGCCCGCGACGGTCCGGTTCGGTGCGCGGTCGCCGGCGCGCAACCCCTCCCCGGCTGCCCGGGTCTCGTTCGTGAGGGACGACTCCCGGTAGCCGATGCCCAGTTGGCGGGTCGCCTCGCCGCGGCGGGCCTCGCCGCGGTGGACCTTCGTGGACAGGCCGAGCATCTCGGCCGCGTTGGGGCGCCGCTCCTCCTCGTAGGTGTCGAGCAGGCTCGCGGGAGCCTCGTCGCGCAGGACCGCGCCCAGCTTCCATCCCAGGTTGTAGGCGTCCTGGACGCTGGTGTTGAGGCCCTGGCCGCCGGCCGGCGAGTGGACGTGCGCCGCGTCCCCGGCGAGGAAGACCCGGCCCTGCTGGAAGCGGTCGGCGAGGGCCGCCCTGGGTCGGAAGTCCGAGGCCCAGCGGACCTCGGTGATGTCCTCGGGGGCGAGGTGCGAGCGGGCGGCGACGATCTTCCGTACGCCGTCGAGGGAGAGGTCGGGCGTGCTGTCGTCCAGGATCTGGGCGACCACCTGGAAGTCCTCCGTCCCGGCCAGCGGGCAGACCGCGAGGAAACCCTCGTCGCCGCGCGGCGGGAAGATGTGCCAGTTGTCGCGGTCCAGGCCGGTGATACGGGTGTCCGCCACCAGGATCGGGTTCGGGTCGACGCTCTCGCCGCTCATGCCGATGCCGAGCCCGCGCCGGATCACCGAGCGACCACCGTCGGCGGCCACCGCGTACCGGGCACGGACGGGGGCACCGGCGGCGAACTCGACCGTCACGCCGTCCTCGTCCTGGGTGAGACCGGTGACCTCGCGGCCGAAGGACACCCGGCCGCCCAGTTCGTCGAGCCGGGCCCGCAGGATCTCCTGGGTGCGCCACTGCGGCACCATCCACGGGGCGCCGTACGGCGAGTCCTCGCTCGTCTCGGCGGGGTCGAACATGTTCTGCTCGGCGACCCGCTCGCCGTCCTGCCAGATCATCCCGACCGGGTAGTCACCGCCCGCCGCGACGATCGCGTCCAGGACGCCGAGGTCGTCGAAGACCTCCATCGTGCGCGGCTGGATGCCCTTGCCGCGTGAGCCGGGGGACAGGTCCGCGCCGCGCTCCACGACCAGCGCGTCCACCCCGCGCCGGGCCAGGTCGATGCCGAGGGCGAGCCCGGTAGGGCCGGCACCCACGATCAGTACGTCCACGTGCAGTGCGTCCACGTGCTCGGTCGTGATCCCGTGCTCGGTCATGATCCAATCTCCTTAACGCTGTTAAGTGCGGCTGGTTCCGAGGATGGCCTTAACGGTGTTAAGTTGTCAAACGTGAGTACGGAACGACGCACCCCCCTCGACCGCAAGCGCGTGGCGGACACGGCCTTGAAACTGCTGAACGAGGTCGGTCTCGACGGGCTGACCCTGCGCGCCATCGCCAAGGAGCTGGACGTCAAGGCGCCCGCCCTGTACTGGCACTTCAAGGACAAACAGGCGCTGCTCGACGAGATGGCCACGGAGATGTACCGGCGGATGGTCGCCGACGCCCCGCTGGCCCCCGAGGACACCTGGCAGGAGCGGCTGCTGAAGTCCAACCGCGCCCTGCGCGACGCGCTGCTCGGCTACCGCGACGGCGCCAGGGTCTTCAGCGGCTCCCGCTTCACCGGCACCCTGCACGCCGTGGAGATGGAACGCACCCTGCGCCTGTTCACCGAGGCCGGCTTCACCCTCGCCCAGGCGGTCCGCGCGACCTCGACGTCGTACCTCTTCACGATCGGTTTCGTCAGCGAGGAGCAGGGCGTCAAGCCACTGCCGGACGAGCGCCGCGAGGGCTACGACGTGGACGAACGCGCCCGCCTGATGGCCGACTTCCCGCTGTCGGCCGCGGCGGGCGCGGAGATCTTCGAGGGCTATGAAAAGCACTTCGAGGAGGGGCTCGACCTGCTCGTCGCGGGTATCGAGGTCCGTTTCGGCGTCAGTTGAACGCCCGAAGAGGCCGGGTCGTTACCGTGCGTTCACCTGTTGGCCCCGGCAGGGTTGATATCCGGCGTCGAACATCTCCTACGGTCACAAGAATCCGCCCCGGAGAGAGCCCAGGTGTACGCGTGACCAACCGCCCCCCGACACTGTCCGTGATCGTCCCTTGCTACAACATCGAGGCCTATGTCCCGGAAACGGTGACCAGTCTCGTCAACAACGCGAAGGACGAGTTCGAGTTCCTGTTCGTCGAGGACCGCTCGACCAAGGACAAGACCTATGAGGCTCTCCTGGAGCTGACGAAGCGGCTGCCGAACAGCAGGGTCATCCGGCACGAGAAGAACGGCGGTCTGGCCACCGCCCGCAACACCGGGATCGACGCGGCGGAAGGCCGCTACCTCACGTTCCTCGACGGCGACGACTGGCTCGCGCCCGGCTATCTGGCCGACCTGGTGGACGTCATCGAGCGCTTCGACGTCGACTTCGTGCGCACCGACCACGTCACGGTCACCGGCGTCGAGCGGGCCATCCAGCGCTCCCCGGAGGGCCGCCGCCACACCCCGCTCGACCCGCGCAGCTCGATCCTGCCGGTCGACGACACGACGATGGTCGACTACCCGTACGCCTGGGCCGGCATCTACCACCGCCGCCTCCTCGACCGGGGCCTGCTCCGCTTCCACGACGGCCTGCGCACCGCCGAGGACCGCCCCTGGGTCTGGGAACTGCACCGCAAGGCGGAGTCCTACGTCGCCGCCAGCCTGCGCGGGGTCTTCTACCGCCGGGGTCTGGCCGGTTCGCTGACCCAGATCGGTGACGTCCGCCAGCTGGACTTCTTCCGCTCCTTCGACCTGGTCCTCGCCGAACTCGCCGACGACCCCGAGGCCGCGAAGCTGCGCAAGAAGGCGCTGCGCAACTACTGCGTCGTCATCGCCCACCAGCTCCTGGACCGGGGCCGTTTCGAGCGCAGCGTGCACGCCAAGCTGCGGCAGATGGCCGCCGAGGCGCTCGGCCGGATGACGGAGACCGAACTCAACGAAGCGCTCGTCGGCATGGGCGAGGAACGCGTGCACACGCTGCGGCGCATCCGCGGTGGCATGAAGGGAGTCGCGGCATGAGCGGCAGCGGCACGACACAGATCTTCTTCTCGGCCACGCAGTACGCCGCCGCGACCGTCACCGCCGCGATCCGCGCCGGCTTCTTCGGCCCGCGCACGGCCCACCGCCGCATCCTGGTGGTCAGCAACACGGCCGCCGTGCCCGAGGTCGGCACCCCGCTGGACCGGATGCCCGGCTTCGAGAAGCTGCGCCCCGAGTTCGACGAGGTGCGCTCGTGGAACGAGTTCATCTCCCCCTTCCACCCGGCCGGTTGGTCCCCGCGCGCCCAGGACGCCGCCCTGTGGGAGAAGGCCGTACGCCTGGCCTGGAACCTCGGCGACGAGGACGTGGAGATCGCCTGCGAGTCCATCCAGGCCAACCCCTCCCGCGCGGTCGCCGACATCTTCGCCGACAGCCCGGTGCACGTGTACGCGGACGGCCTGATGAGCTACGGCCCCACCCGCAACCGCATCCCGCACAACCTGAACAGCCGCATAGCCCGCGTCCTGCACCTCGACCTGATACCCGGGCTGCGGCCGATGCTGCTGTCCGAGTACGGCGTCGAGCCGCAGCCCATCCCGAACGAGGCGATCGTCGACGTCCTCGCCCAGATCGGCGAGGAGGGCGCCTCGATCCTCGCCGACCGGCTGCCCGAGGAGAACCGGCCCACGGCCGTGATGCTCGGCCAGTACCTCTCCGCCATCGACCTGATCACCCAGGACGAGGAGGAGCAGCTGCACGTCCGCATGCTGCGCGCCGCAGCGAAGGCGGGCCACCAGGACATCCTGTTCAAGCCCCACCCCAGCGCACCCGCCGTCTACAGCACGTCACTTGAGCAGACCGCCGACCAACTCGGCGTCCGCCTCACGGTGTTGCGCGAGCCGGTCCTCGCCGAGACGGTCTTCGCCCATCTCCGCCCGCAGTTGGTCATCGGCTGCTTCTCCACGGCGCTGATGACGGCCGCCGCCTTCTACGACATCCCCGTCGCCCGCGTCGGCACCGGTCTGCTCCTCGAACGCATCACGCCGTACGAGAACAGCAACCGCATCCCGCTCACCGTGATCGACGCGGTGCTGCCGGACGCGGAGAAGGACAAGGTCGACCAGCCGCTCGAACTGGCCACGCTGGCCGAGGAGTTGGCGCCGCTGGTGCGGGCCGTCGGCTACTGCATGCAGGCCCTCAAGCACCACGCGATGCGCGACGAGGTGACCGCCTGGCTCGCCGTCCACCTCGACGAGTACCCGCAGTACTTCAAGCGGCGCCGCCTGACCAGCCTGCGCCTGCCCGGCGGCAGCGCGGTCCGCGCGGAGTCGCTGCGCCGCAACCCGACCGTACGGCGCGTGGTGCGCCGTATCCGGGCCGCGCAGGCCTGAACGGACAACAGGTGCCCCCCGGCCATGTCGGGGGGCACCTGAGGCGTTTCAGGGCCGAGGCGTTCTCAGCGCCGGGTCACTTGCCGAGCCTCGCCGCCAGCTGCTTCGACTGCAGCGACATCGTCCGCTTCAGCCGGGGCCCGAACGGCTTCTCGACGAAGCGGTGCATCAGATACGCCAGGCACAGCAGCCCCGGCACGGTCAGCGCGAGCGTCTCGTACGGGCCGAGCCCGAAGCCCCGGTGCAGGGCGCGGATCGCGAACCAGCCCAGGTGCTCGTGGATCAGATAGAAGGGGTACGTCAGCGCGCCCGCCAGCGTCAGCCAGCTCCAGTTCGCCCAGCTCGTCCAGCCCAGCGCCACCGCCGCGACGGCCGCGAAGGCGACGAGGACGATCGCCTGGATGACATGCGGGTTGCGGTGGAAGTCGCCGGTCATGCCCGGGTGCCACAGCGCCGTCACCGAGTAGCGCTGACCCAGCAGGAAGGACATCCCCACGATGCCCCACAGCAACAGGTCGCTGCCGTAGCGGTAGATCAGGTAGAAGGCGAGGCCGCCGATGAAGTACGGCGCGTGGTCGCGCATCACCAGCTCGGTCGTCAGCGGGTTGTCGGCGACCCGGGCGAAGCAGCCGGCCATCGTCCACAGGATGCAGAAGGTCACCACCCGGCGGTAGGTGACGCCCTTCCAGATCACGAACAGCGCGAAGAACAGGTAGAACCGCATCTCCACCCAGAGCGTCCAGTCCACGCCGATGACCCGGGGCACACCCATCGGCTGCTGGAGCATGGTGAAGTTGACCAGGAACTCGTCCGAGCGCAGCGGCTTGACGACCACCGGCATCAGGACCGACGCGGTGCCCACCAGAATCAGGGCCACCCAGTACGCCGGGTACAGGCGGGCGATGCGGGAGCGGAAGAACTCGCCCATCGACTTGCCCCAGCTGCTCATGCAGATCACGAAGCCGCTGATGAGGAAGAAGAACTGCACGCCGAGCGAGCCGTAGGTCCCCGCCTCGGACAGGGTCGGGAACATCTTCCCGGGGGACTGGTGCCAGGAGGAGGACACTTCACCGTTCTTGCCGGTGAAGTGGTACAGGCACACCATCAGCGCGGCCAGCAGCCGCAGTCCGTCCAGGGCGCGCAGCCGGTTCTCCCGGGGCGGGCGGGGCGGGGCGACAGGTGGCTGCTCCGGGTCCTGCCCAGGGTCCTGGCCCCGCAGGGTGGGTGCCAGGGCCTGGTCAACCGCGTTCATCCTGGGCCTTTCTCGCCGACGTCGAATGGGTGTTCCGTGGCAGAACGATGTGACGCTACGAACGTTCGACGGATGAGAGGCAATTCACCGGCGACACGCAGGCATCTCCCGCATGTCGCCCGGATGAACAATTCGAAAGGACGCTAACGCCCGGACAGCGCCCGGGCCCGGCGCGCGATCCGCCGTACGGTCTGGTTGCGCGGGATGAACGACAGCTGTGCCGGTACGGCGCCGGGCAGCGCCAGCGCGGTCAGGCGCCGGCGTTTGAAGTAGCGCCAGGTGTGCGGGTTGAGGTGGGCCGAGAGATAGCGCTCGGCGTCCTCGCGCAGCCGGGGGTAGATCTTGGGCTGCATCGCGAAGCCAACTGCCTTGAGCAGCGCGGCCAGTTCGCCCACGCGCTCCGGCGACGGCATCCGCCAGTCCGTCACCGCCGCCTTGTCGCCGAGGTCGGGCAGGACCGAGTCCACGATGGTCAGCGGCACCCGGTTGCTGTTCTGGTAGGGCGCGAGCCGGGCCAGCAGGGTGTCCGTGCCGACCCGCGCGACCGGGATGTCGTACAGGCCGGCGGCGGTGAACAGCGCGGTGGAGAAGCAGCCGACGACCAGCGCGGGACGCATCCGCTGGAAGGCGACCTCGGCGAGCACCGGCCGGTCCAGGAGGGTGAGTTGGGCGCCCAGCTTCTTCGCCTCGTCCTCCAGCAGGCGTGACCAGCGGGAGGGCGCCACGGGGTGCGGCTTGAACACCAGCTCGCGGTGACCGAGCGCCACCGCGCCGCGCACCATGCGCAGATGCAGCTCCTCCTCCTGCTGGTCGGTGAGGATGCCGAGTGCGGCGAGGTACTGGCCGAGCAGCAGGGCCGGTCGACCCTTCACGGCGGGCAACTCGCTCTCGGACTCGGCGAGTTCGCCAAGTACCTTGAGGAAGGCCTCGGTTGGCACCAGTTCCGGCGGGACGCCGAACTCGGTGAGCAGCAGCGGGGTGAGGCCCGGGACGAGATCGAGGTGCAGCAGCCGCTCGATGCGGGTGCCGACCAACGGGTCGATCTTGTCGCGCGTGGGGCCATAACTTATGAGGCCGTCCGCGTAGACGTCGACCGGGGCGCCGGTGAACAGCTGGCACAGTGCGAGCGACGGATTGACCTGCACGGACTCCACGGCGAGCCGGATCTCGTCGTCGCCCAGCTTCCACAGCAGCCGTACGTACCGCTCCCACATCGGGACGTCGTCGCCCCGCGGGCTCCAACCGCTCGGATGGAAGGGGGAGATGGTCTCGTTCCACGACAGCACGTCGTCGAAGCGGTCCCGGAGCCGGTCGAAGCCCGGCATCGTGTCCACCGACGGGGTGGTCTCCGGGTTCGCCGCGTTGTTGGTGATCAGCAGCAGCCGCCGGTCGGCCTCGCCGAGGAGCCCGGCGTCCAGGGCGGCGGCCAGCGTCGCGGCGCCGTACAGGGTCGACGCGCACAGGATCTGGGTGGTGCGGGGCATCAGGCGGCCACCGTCCGCGCCGAGGTGGGACGGCGGCGCAGTCGCCGCAGCCGGCTCGCCCGCTGGGGGTCCATCGAGTCCATTACCTCCGCCAGAACGTCCTGCGGCATGCGCTTCAGCGCGGCCGAACTCAGTGAACGCAGTTTTCGAGCCACGGCGGGTTCGAACCTCTCGATCGATCCGAGATGATGAGCCATGATCGCGCAGTACGTGCGCACCGCTTTGGGCAGCAGTTTGTCGGCGTCGCGGTCACCCGCCGTTTCCTCGATTACCTGGTCGAACGCACGAATGAAATCGAGCTGCCGCACATCCCCGATCTGGGTCAGCGACGAGGCGACCCCGCGCCGGTAGAACACCCCGAGCAGCCCCACCGTGGCGAAGGACTCCGCCTCCCGGTGCAGCTTCCAGATCCACGGCCGGTCCTCGGCCGTGCGCAGCCCGTCGGTGAAGTGCAGCAGGCCCCGGTCGACCAGTCTGCGGTGGTAGATGCCCGCCCAGGCGTAGGCGTAGTCCACGGACGTGGAGCGGTCGGCGGGCAGGATCGCGTCCCGCGGGTTCATCACCACACCGCGCCGGCCCTGCGGCACCCGGGCGATCGAGCGGGCCTTCGCCGTGCACACCACGTGGTCGGTGCGCACGAAATCACAGCCGAGTTCCTCGATGGCGGCCAGCAGGCGCGGGAAGTAGTCCGGGGCGAGCCAGTCGTCGCCGTCCAGAAACGTCAGATACTCGCCACGTGCCTGGTCGATGCCGGTGTTGCGGGCGGTCGCCAGCCCTCCGTTCTTCTTGTGTCTGACATGCACGACGCCTGGCAGCTCCCGCTCCGCGCGCGCGAGAATGTCAGGGGTCTCGTCGGTCGAACAGTCGTCGACGAAGATGAATTCGAAGTCCTCCCGTGTGTTCGCACGCAGGCTCTTCAGGGTGTCGGGCGCGTATTGCTGCACGTTGTAGAACGGCACGATGACGGAGAGCTTGACCACCCGCATGACGTTAGAGGGCGCTCCGGCATCGGTCTTTACCATTGGTTTGATGTCGGGTGAACGCCACGTGGCGAACCTGTGAACCAGGAATTCCTACGGCCCCGCCACGCCCTGATTCGCCATTCGGCGGTGTGCTGTTAACCGTTTGTTGCCTTCTGGTTGGGCCGGACAACGGAATGGCTTCCTAGCGTCTTCGGTGTGCCAGCAAGTGCAACGCAGACCCTGCGAGTCGCCGTCCTCGCGGATTCCGACACCCGGTGGAAATGGGGTTCGCTCACCGCGAACCGCATCGCTCCGCCGAATTCGGACATCTCTCTGGACGGGTACCTCCTGCGGGGTCGTGCCACCCCAACAGCCCGCCAGCTGAAGGAAGTCGGCGTCAGTGCCGACTCCCTCCGCGAGGTGACCGCCGTCGAGTTCCTGCGCGCCATGGAGAAAGGCTCCGAAGACCAGTACGACATTCTCGTGCTCTCCCTCGTCGGCGGCGGGGTCCAGGCGATGCTGCACGGCCTGGCCCGGGCCTGGGACGGGCGCACCAAGCGGCCCGTCGTCGTCACCGGCTACGTCGGCGTCGTCTACGAGAAGCTCACCGACGGCCTCCTGCTGCGACACGGCGCGGACCTCGTCCTCGCCAACTCCCGCCAGGACGCGGACCGTTTCAAGGCGGTCTACGACGGGGTCGGCGCCGACTCCTCGGCGGTGACCGAGGTAGCCCTGCCGTTCCTCGGCGGGGACGCCTACCAGGGGGAGCGCGACCCGTACACGGTCGTCTTCGCGGTGCAGCCCTCGGTGCCCGACAACCGCAGGGACCGTTCGTACCTGCTCGACCGGGCGGTCCAGCACGCCCGTTTCCACCCGAACCGCGAGGTGCTGCTCAAGCTGCGCTCCAAGCCCGGCGAACACACCACGCACATCGAGGAGTTGCCCTACCAGAAGCTGGTCCAGGGCAAGGACCTCCCCGCCAACTTCAGCCTGGTGTACGGGCACATGGGCGATGTGCTCGACCGCACCGACCTCCTGGTGACCATCAGCTCGACGGCCGCCCTGGAGTCCCTGCACCGCCGTATCCCCACCGTCGTGCTGACCGACCTCGGGGTGCGCGAGGGGCTCGGCAACCACCACTTCGTGGGCTCCGGGTGCCTCGCCTCCTGGGACCAGCTCGACGCCGGGTACAAGCCGGTGCCGGACGCGGAGTGGGTCGCCCGGCAGGGAGTCGCCGCCGAAGGGTCGTACGAGACCGCCTTCGACGCGGCCCGGGAGCGCATCGCCAAGCTGCTGGCCGGCGACGGCATGCCTGCCCTGAACCCGTACTACACGCCCGGGACCGCCCCCGGCTATCTGCCCGGCATCCTCGCCCGCCACCACCTCGGCCCGGACGGCACCCCGCTGCCCGGCGCCCCGGCCGCGGACAAGGAGCCCGGTCCCGTCCGGCAGATCGTGCGCCGGGCAGCGCGCGGCGCCTACCGCCACGGAGTGCAGCGCGTGGCGCCCGTCATCCGCCGGATGGGGGAGCTGTGAACGTCAGGATTCCCGCTCAAGGAGCACATTCCATGGGAGTAGAGCCCATGTCCAACTCGCAAGCGGGCCAAGGCGCTTCGGTGCGCCGGGTGCTCGCGGTGATCCCCGCGCGCGGCGGCTCCAAGGGCGTCCCCGCCAAGAACCTCGCCCCCGTCGGCGGCGTACCGCTGGTGGCCCGCGCCGTCCGTGAGTGCCGCGCCTCGCGGCTGGTGACGGACGTGGTCGTCTCCACCGACGACCAGGCCATCGCCGCCGCCGCCCGCCAGGCCGGCGCCGAGGTCGTGCTGCGGCCCGCCGCCATCGCCGGCGACACCGCGACCTCCGAGGCCGCCGTCCTGCACGCCATGGACGCCCACGAGGCGCTGCACGGCTCCGCGGTCGACGTCGTCCTCCTCGTGCAGTGCACGAGCCCCTTCATCGTCCGCGAGGACGTCGACGGCATCGTCGACGCGATCGTCGCGAACGGCGCCGACACCGCCCACACCGTCGCCCCCTTCCACGGCTTCGTGTGGCGCGACGCGGACGACGAGGCGACTCCGGTCGTCAAGCCCGCGCGCACCGACGAGGTCGGCGGCGACACGAAGGTCGCCAACTCGGCGGTGGCCAGCGGCGGTTACGGCGTCAACCACGACAAGTCGTTCCGCCCGCGCCGCCAGGACCGCCCCCAGGACTTCCTGGAGACCGGCGCGGTCTACGGCATGGACGCGGCGGGCTTCCGCAAGGCGGGCCACCGCTTCTTCGGCCGCACGGAACTCGTACGGACCGACCCCGCCCGCGTGTTGGAGATCGACGATCCCCACGAGCTGGCGCGGGCAAGGGCGTTGGCCCCTCTCTTCGACGCGGACCGCCCCGGTTCGCTCCCGACCGCCGACGACATCGACGCGGTCGTACTCGACTTCGACGGCACCCAGACCGACGACAGGGTGCTGATCGATTCCGACGGACGGGAGATCGTCTCCGTGCACCGCGGAGACGGCCTCGGCATCGCAGCGCTGCGCAGGACCGGCCTGAAGATGCTGATCCTGTCCTCGGAGCAGAACCCGGTCGTCGCCGCCCGGGCCCGGAAGCTCCAACTCCCGGTCCTGCACGGCATCGACCGGAAGGACCTCGCACTCAAGCAGTGGTGCGAGGAGCAGGGCATCGCGCCGGAGCGCGTGCTCTACGTCGGCAACGACGTCAACGACCTCCCGTGCTTCGCCCTCGTGGGCTGGCCCGTGGCGGTCGCGAGCGCCCACGACGTCGTACGCGGCGCCGCACGTGCGGTCACCACCGTGGCCGGTGGCGACGGCGCTGTCCGAGAGATCGCCAGCTGGATCCTCGGCCCCTCTCTCGATTCCCTCACCAAGTAAGGAAACCCGCTGTCATGAGCAACAACTCCCGTCTGCGCCAGTTCGGTTCGAAGACCGCAGGCCCCGGCCACCCCGTCTACGTCGTCGGCGAGATCGGCATCAACCACAACGGTGAGCTGGAGAACGCCTTCAAGCTGATCGACGCCGCCGCCGAGGCCGGCTGCGACGCCGTCAAGTTCCAGAAGCGCACCCCGGAGATCTGCACCCCGCGCGACCAGTGGGACATCGAGCGCGACACCCCCTGGGGCCGGATGACCTACATCGACTACCGCCACCGCGTGGAGTTCGGCGAGGACGAGTACCGCCAGATCGACGACTACGCCAAGAGCAAGAACATCGACTGGTTCGCCTCCCCGTGGGACACCGAGGCCGTCGCCTTCCTGGAGAAGTTCGACGTCCCGGCCCACAAGGTCGCCTCCGCGTCCCTCACGGACGACGAGCTGCTCCGCTCGCTGCGCGCCACCGGCCGTACGGTCATCCTCTCGACCGGTATGTCGACGCCGAAGCAGATCCGCCACGCGGTCGAGGTCCTCGGCAGCGACAACATCCTGATGTGCCACGCCACTTCGACGTACCCGGCGGTGGCCGAGGAGCTCAACCTCCGCGTCATCAACACCCTCCAGGCCGAGTTCCCGAACGTCCCGATCGGCTACTCCGGTCACGAGACGGGCCTGCAGACCACCCTCGCCGCGGTCGCGCTGGGCGCCACCTTCGTCGAGCGTCACATCACCCTCGACCGCGCCATGTGGGGCTCGGACCAGGCCGCCTCCGTCGAGCCGCAGGGCCTCACCCGCCTCGTCCGCGACATCCGCACCATCGAGGCCTCCCTCGGCGACGGCGTCAAGAAGGTCTACGAGTCGGAGCTCGGCCCGATGAAGAAGCTGCGCCGCGTCAACGGCGTGGTCGCCGAGGCGGAGATCGCCGCAGCCGCGGGCGAGCCGGTCTCGGTCTGAGTCTGAGCCATTAAGCGCCACTTACGGTCACGGGACGGTCGTACGACAATGAGCCCCCACGCCGGCACCGCCGGCCTCACCCCTCACACTCTCGCGTTCGTGGAGAGTCCGGTACAGCTTCTGAACGTGCTGGAGTGGGCGCACGTCCGTGCGCTCCGAGCCGAGGAGGCACCCGGCGGGGGGCTCACCCTCGTGGTCCTGTCGCCGACCGACCCGATGACCCGCGGCCAGCTGCGCCGCATGGCCGACCTCGCCCGCGACGAAGGCCACACTGTGCGCTGGGAGGAGGCGCGGGGCGGACCCGCGGCCCCCTTCCAGACCATCGGCGGCCTCACCGGGCTGCTGCGCCGGGCGGACCGGATCGTCATGGGCGACCCGTTCTCCCGCTACGTACAACTCCTGCTGACCATCACCAAGGCACGCGAGCTGGTGGTGGTCGACGACGGTACGGCGACGATGGAGTTCGTCGCCCAGCTCGCCAGCGGCGAACGCCTGGTGCGCTGGCACCGCAAGGGCGGCCGCCCCGGCCCCCGCGACCTGATCTTCGCCCCGGTGTCCTCGGCGGCCCGCCGCCGCCTGACCCCGAGCGCCCGCCGCACCGTGGAGATCTTCTCCTCGATGCCGATCGAGACGACCCCGGAGGGCGTCACGATCACCCCGAACGAGTTCACCTGGACCCGCGCCCGCTTCGGCCCGCCCCGCATCACGAAGGGCGCGGACATGGTCGGCACGTCCCTGGTGGAAACGGGAGTGGTCGACAACGACCGCTACCTGGAGGCGGTCGCCGCCCTCGCCAAGACCCACGGCGCGACCCGCTACTTCGCCCACCGCCGCGAAAGCACGGAGAAACTGCACCGGCTGGCGGTGGAGACGGGCCTGGAGATCGTCCGCCCCGACCTCCCACTGGAGCTCATCGCCCGCCGGGGCCCCATCGGCCGCACGATCCTCAGCTTCCCGTCGACGGTCGTCCACACCCTGCCACTGGCCCTGGTGGGCACCGAGGTCCGGGTCGCGGTGTGCGACATCGACCCCGCGTGGCTGACCGAGAACGCCTCGCCCCGGGCGCAGGGGTTCCTGTCGGGGGTCACGGGGACGGCGCGGGATGTGCATCGGTTGTCGGCGGTCACGGCGGCGTAGGGCGGTTGCGGGGGAGGGCCCCCTCCGCCACGGCTACGTCGCCCCGAGGGTCATCCCTCTCGGCGATAGGGGTCCGTGTACGGCTCCAGGGACTGGCGGATCTCGCTCCGGACGGGGTTCATGAGCGGGCCGGGAGCGTAGTAGCGGGCACGGGCCTTGCCGTGGGGGACGAGCCATCCACGGGCGACGAGTTCGCGGATGTCGCGGATGGCTTGCTGATCGCTGAGGTCGGCGTCCTGCTGGTAGACGGTGCGGCGCACCTTGGCGTCGGAGAAAGCGGGCAGAAGGGCGTAGACGACGCGCTCGTCCAGACCCGTCGCTTCGACGGCCCCGACGAGGTGGGTCCAGGCGCGGGACATCACATCGAAGCGCCGCTGGGCTTGCTGGGCCTGGCGATGGTGGGCGGTCAGGCAGAACCGGATCCAGGGGCGGGTGTCCCGTTCGGGGCTCCAACGCGGACCGCCCACATCCTCCAGGATCTGGTAATAGGCATAGGTGTTCTGGCCTCGGCCGAGCCACTCCTCGATCGAGGAGAACTCTGGTGGCATCAGCGCCTCGCGGGAGAAGACCAGCGTGGAGAGGGCGCGGGACACGCGTCCGTTGCCGTCCTTCCACGGATGGATCTTGACGAGGTTGAGGTGGGCCATGGAGGCGCGCACGTGGACCGGAGCGTCGCGGTCCCCTTCGTTGAGCCACTCGATGAACTCCCGCATCAGCGCGGGGACATCCTCGTGCCCGGGCGCGGTATAGGCGGGGATCAGGGGGTCGTCGGGGCTGGTGACGTAGGCGGGGCCGTCGCGCCAGCGGCCGGGGCGCTTGTCGAGGTGGTGGCCTTGCAGCATGAAGTGCAGACCGTTGAGCAGCCCGGCGTCGTACCGGAAATCGTCACCGGCGTCGGCGAGGGCCTGGATGTAGGTCATGCCGCGCTGGTAGCCCTCAAGTTCGGCGCGGGTCTTCTCGCCAGTCTCCAGGGGTTCCTCGCCGGACATGAGGGCTTCCACGTCGTCGACTGTCGCGGCGTACCCCTCGATGGTGTTCGAGCCGGCGATCGCACGGGCGGTGAGGTTGCGGCGCAGCTGCCGTGTCCAACGGGGGGTGGCCCGCAGCATGTGCCGCAGGGCGCGGCGCATGGCCTCGATCTCGTCGAGGGCGCGCAGGTCGTCGTCGTCCAGGACGGGTGTCGCGTACAGCATGCCGCAATGACACTATGATTGTGTCATTCAGTCAAGTGAAGGCTTCTGGGCCAGTGCGAAAGCCCGCCCCCATTTCTGCTGCCCCTGAGGCTCGACGCGGGTCTGGGCGTACAAGCTCAGGTCCGCCTCCGTGAGGAACGTCGCGATCTCCGCCGGGGTGCGGAAGTAGTAGTCGAGGGAGATGTCCTGGCCGTAGCGCTCGGTCATGTGGATGTGCTCGCCGTCCGAGGCCTGGAACGCGAGCAGGACGTAGCCGCCCGGGCGTAGGACTCGGTGGAACTCGGCGAGGACGCCGGGGAGTTGGGCGTCCGGGATGTGGATCGTGGAGTACAGGGCGATGACACCGCCCAGGGTCGCGTCCGGTACGTCCAGGGACGTCATCGAGCCCACCTGGAACCGGAGTTGGGGATGCGCCTCGCGGGCCAGCGCCACCATGTGCGGGGAGATGTCGATGCCGAAGGCCGGGAGGCCTAGGGCGTTGAGGCGGGCCGTCACGTATCCGGGGCCGCTGCCCACGTCGGCCACCGGTGCCTCGCCCGACGCCGTACGGACGAGCTCGGCGAAGGCGGTCAGGAGGCCCGTTTCGACGGGGCCCTCGCCCAGGCCGTCGGGGTGCTCGGCGCTGTACGCGGGGGCGATCGCGTCGTAGGAGGAGCGGGTGGCCTCTATGAAGTCCGCGGCGGGATCCGCGTTCGGGTCGGTCACGTCGGCGGACCCTATCAAGGGGACGCGCGTCCGGATCAAGGGGACGCGGGCCCGGGAATCTCACGTTGCGTAGCCGTGTTCGTACTGTCGCGTGGCGGTGCGGATTCCGGGATGCGGACGGGGCAAGCTGGGCTGTGGTGAGGCGTGGTATCCCAGAAGGAGCGGGCAGTTTACCCATCTCCGTGAGCGGCTATGCGGTCGGCGGTCAGATTTTCTTCGACTAACGGGTTGAACTTTTGTTGATCGAGGGTCAGTTGACCACCCGGGCGCCCTACCCTTCAGAGGGTGAAGCAATTGATGTCACCAGAGTCCGAGGCAGAGTCCGAGGTCGAATCCGTCGGGAATGTGCTTCCGGGCACCCTGCCGGAGGCCCTGCGTGCCGAACTCGTCGCGTTCCGGCGGGACTTGCACATGCACCCCGAGCTGGGCAACCAGGAGTTCCGGACCACCGCCGCGATCAAGGCACGGCTGGAGAAGGCCGGCCTCGAACCGCGCGTCCTCGCCATCGGGACCGGGCTCGTCTGTGACATCGGACCCCGCGACACCGCCGTACCCATGCTCGCGCTGCGCGCCGACATCGACGCCCTGCCCATCCCGGACACGAAGAGTGAGTGCGCGTACCGCTCCACCGTGCCCGACCGCGCCCACGCCTGCGGCCACGACGTGCACACCACCGTGGTGCTCGGCGCCGGTCTCGTGCTGGCCCGGCTGCACGAGCAGGGGCTGCTGCCGCGTGCCGTACGGCTGCTCTTCCAGCCCGCCGAGGAGGTCCTGCCCGGCGGTGCCGCCGACGCCATCGAGTGCGGGGTGCTCGACGGGGTCGGCCGGATCATCGCCGTGCACTGCGACCCCAAGGTGGACAGCGGGCGGATCGGGCTGCGGATCGGCCCCATCACCTCCGCCTGCGACCGGCTGGAGGTCTCCCTGGCCGGGCCCGGCGGCCACACCGCCAGGCCGCACCTCACCACCGACCTCGTGACCGCCGCCGCCCGCGTCGCCACCGACGTGCCCGCGATCGTCTCCCGCCGAATGGACGCGAGGAGCGGGGTGTCCGTGACCTGGGGGCGCATCGAGTCGGGGCACGCGCCCAACGTCATCCCCCAGCACGCCGAGCTGTCGGGCACCGTACGGTGTCTCGATCTCGACGCCTGGCGGCAGGCGCCCGACATCGTGCACGCGGCGATCGACGAGGTCGCCGGGCTGTACCGGGCCAAGTCCGCGATCAACTACGTGCGCGGGGTGCCGCCCGTCGTCAACGACGCGCTCGTCACCGAGCTGCTGCGGGACGCGATGACCGCGCGCCGCGGGCCGCTCTCCGTCGAGGACACCGAGCAGAGCCTGGGCGGCGAGGACTTCTCCTGGTACCTGGAGCACGTGCCCGGCGCCATGGCCCGGCTCGGCGTACGGACACCGGGGGAGCGGACCGTGCGGGACCTCCACCAGGGCGACTTCGACGCCGACGAGTCCGCGATCACGGTCGGCGTGGAGCTGTTCACCGCCGCCGCGCTGATCGACGGGGCGATCTGACCGGAACGCGCCGGCCCAGGCGGTCGTAGGGGTGCCCGTTCGGTACCCCTACGTCCCCCTGTGTCACCCGGGTGTAACCACCGGCGAGTGAACGTAACGCGGCGGCGGCACGATCCGGTAACGGCAAGGAGAAACCCCGTTCCCCTCCTCGTCTACGCGCGTTACTGTGCGCGGAAATCGCCACAGAGGCGGCGGCTTGGGGAAGCGGTCCGGTGACGGTGCCGTGGGGACGAAGGAGTGCTTGCTGTGCGTCAGACATCTCGGAGGACGAAGTTCTCCCAAGCTGCGGTGGCCGTCACGGTCATCGCCCTCGCGGCCACCGCCTGCGGTAGCTCCAGCAAGGACGCCGACAAGGCGAGTGGCAGCTCGTCGTCCTCGTCCGGCAAGTACACCGGCAAGGGCATCGGCCTCGCCTACGACGTCGGCGGCAAGGGCGACCAGTCCTTCAACGACGCCGCCTACGCGGGTCTGCAGAAGGCCGAGAAGGAGTTCAAGCTCACCGGCCGCGACATCGAGCCGCAGGACAACGAGTCCGACGCGGACAAGGTCCAGCGCCTGGAGAGCCTTGCCACGGCCGGCTACAACCCGGTGATCGGTGTCGGCTTCGCCTACGCGCCGGCCGTCAAGGAAGCCGCCGCGAAGTTCCCGAACATCACGTTCGGCATCATCGACGACGAGCAGGACAAGGCCGCCAACGTGGCCGACCTGGTCTTCCACGAGGAGCAGTCCTCGTACCTGGCGGGCGTCGCCGCGGCCAAGGCGACCAAGAAGAACCACATCGGCTTCATCGGCGGCGTGGACGTCCCCCTCATCCACAAGTTTGAGGCCGGCTTCGACCAGGGCGCCAAGTCCGTCAACCCGAGCATCAAGATCGAGTCGCAGTACCTGACGCAGACCGCGGCGCAGGGCGGCTTCTCCAGCCCCGACAAGGGCAAGGACGCCGCGAGCGGCCAGATCGACGCGGGCGCGGACGTTCTGTACGCCGCCGCCGGTCTGTCCGGCCAGGGCGTCATCTCCGAGGCCTCCGCCAAGGGCGTGTGGGCCATCGGTGTGGACTCCGACCAGTACGAGCAGGCGGCACTGGCCAAGTACAAGGACGCCATCCTCGGCTCGGCGCTCAAGAACGTCGGCGGCGCCGTCTACGACCTGGTGAAGTCCGTGTACGAGGGCAAGCCCAAGACCGGCGTGATCCGCTACGGCCTCGACAACGACGGCGTCGGCTTCTCCGACACCAACCCGAAGTACAAGGCCATGACCGCCGCCGTCGCCGCGGTGGACAAGGCCAAGGCGGACATCGTCTCCGGCAAGATCACCGTCAACACGAAGTAGATCGACGGTCTGTCGCGGCGCGGCAGAACGCCGTGACAGAGCCAGAAAACTACGCCCTCCGGGCATCGTTGCAGCCAGACGCCCCTTGCCTCCCGCAAGGGGCGTCCGGCTGTCCGTAGTCTGTCGGGCATCTGTGGCCACAGCTCTATAACGGACCGGACAGATGGGGTTTTCCGTCTGGTCTACGCGCGTTACGCTGCGGCGGAACCAGCGCCTGGTTTGGGCGCTTGCACGAAGGAGTCTCGTTCCATGCGCCGGGTGTCCCGAATCGCGGTTGCAGGCGTTGCAACCGCAGCTCTTGCAGTAACCGTCTCCGCCTGTGGCAGCTCGTCCAACGAGTCCACGACCAGCAGCAGCAGCGGTGGCACGTCCAAGGGTATTGGCCTTGCCTATGACGTCGGCGGCAAGGGCGACCAGTCCTTCAACGACGCCGCGTACGCCGGTCTGGTGAAGGCCGAGAAGGACTTCGGCGTCAGCGGCCGCGACGTCGAGCCGCAGGACAACGAGTCCGACGCGGACAAGGTCCAGCGCCTGGAGACCCTCGCCAGGTCCGGCTACAACCCGGTGATCGGTGTCGGCTTCGCCTACGCCCCCGCCGTCAAGGAAGCCGCCGCGAAGTTCCCGAAGATCACCTTCGGCATCATCGACGACAACACCATCACGGCCGCCAACGTCGCCGACATGGTCTTCCACGAGGAGCAGTCCTCCTACCTGGCCGGTGTCACCGCCGCGCTGACGACGAAGTCGAACACCGTCGGCTTCATCGGCGGTGTCGACGTCCCGCTGATCCACAAGTTCGAGGCGGGCTTCGAGCAGGGCGTCAAGGACACCAAGAAGGGCGTCACGGTCAAGGCGCAGTACCTGACCCAGACCGCCGCCCAGGGTGGCTTCTCCAGCCCCGACAAGGGCGAGGCCGCCGCCGACGGCCAGATCGAGGCCGGCGCGGACGTGGTCTACGCGGCCGCCGGTCTCTCCGGCCAGGGCGTCATCAAGTCCGCCGCCGCGCACAAGGTCTGGGCGATCGGTGTCGACTCCGACCAGTACAACCAGGCGGCGCTGGCCAAGTA
This sequence comes from Streptomyces sp. NPDC058469, assembly GCF_042721125.1. NCBI lineage: Bacteria > Bacillati > Actinomycetota > Actinomycetes > Kitasatosporales > Streptomycetaceae > Streptomyces > Streptomyces sp. NPDC058469. The sequence continues at coordinate 19,011 of NZ_JBHXME010000089.1, read as the reverse complement.
CAAGCCGTACATCCTCACCTCGGCCCTGAAGAACGTCGCGGGCGCGGTGTACGACCTCTCCAAGTCCGTCATCAAGGACAAGAAGCCGCTGAACGGCGAGATCCGCGGCTCGCTGAGCAACGGCGCGGTGGGCCTGGCCGACTCCAACCCGACCTTCAAGAACAACGCCACCCTGCAGGCCGCCCTCAAGAAGGCCGAGGCGGGGATCAAGGACGGCTCGATCAAGGTCAAGACCTCCTGAACCGTTGGTTCCAGGCCAGTCACGACCATGGCCAAAAGAGCGCTGTAATGACAGCGTTACGGCCACGGAACGGGGTGTGGGGAGGATGTCTGCCCACGCCCCGTTCGCGCGGCAGAATGCTCGGAACGGATCGGATGCCACACAAAGCCGGTCAGGTCCGGGCACTATTTAAAGCAGGGGCGCTACGCGCGTAGAGAGGCCCCTTTCCACGAGGAGAGTTCGCCATCGACGCGTCCAGCAACCCTCCACTCGGCGATCAGTCGACGATCGCGGTCGAGCTGGTGGGGATCACCAAGCGATTCCCGGGTGTCGTCGCCAACAGCGACATCCGCTTCAGTGTCCGAAAAGGCACCGTGCACGCCCTCGTCGGTGAGAACGGCGCCGGCAAGTCGACCCTGATGAAGATCCTCTACGGCATGCAGAAGCCGGACGAGGGCACCATCGCCGTCGACGGCGAGCTCGTCACCTTCTCGTCCCCCGCCGACGCCATCGCCCGCGGCATCGGCATGGTCCACCAGCACTTCATGCTCGCCGACAACCTCACCGTCCTGGAGAACGTGGTCCTGGGCAGCGAGAAGCTCCACGGCATCGGCGGCGGCGCCCGCAAGAAGATCAAGGAGATCTCCGACCGCTACGGCCTGAACGTCCGCCCGGACCTTCTCGTCGAGAGCCTCGGCGTCGCCGAGCGCCAGCGCGTCGAGATCCTCAAGGTCCTCTACCGCGGCGCCCGCACCCTGATCCTGGACGAGCCCACCGCCGTCCTGGTGCCGCAGGAGGTCGACGCCCTCTTCAGCAACCTGCGCGAACTCAAGTCCGAGGGCCTCGCGGTCATCTTCATCTCGCACAAGCTGGGCGAGGTGCTCTCGGTCGCCGACGAGATCACCGTCATCCGGCGCGGTACGACCGTCGGCACGGCCGTCCCCTCCGCGACCAGCCCGCGTCAGCTCGCCGAGATGATGGTCGGCAGCGAACTGCCCACCCCGGAGACCGCCGAGTCCACGGTCACCGACACGCCCGTCATCGAGGTCAAGGGCCTCACCGTCTACGCGGGCGGCGGTGCCTCCCTCGGCGCCGAGGCCGAACCCGCGGGCGGCGGACTGCTCGGCGACCTCGCCCCCGCCGGCGGCGCTGCCAAGCGCGTCCTCGACGACGTCACCTTCACCATCCACGCCGGTGAGGTCATGGGCATCGCCGGCGTCGAGGGCAACGGCCAGACCGAGCTCATCGACGCGCTGATCGGCCTGAAGAACGCCGACTCCGGCACCATCGGCTTCCTCGGCGACGACATCACCCCCTGGGCCACCCGCAAGCGCCGCGAAAAGGGCATCGGCTACATCCCCGAGGACCGCCACCGCCACGGCCTCCTGCTGGAAGCCCCGCTGTGGGAGAACCGCATCCTCGGCCACGTCACCGAGAAGCCCAACGCGAAGGGCATCTGGCTCGACATCAAGGGCGCCCAGGCCGACACCCGCCGGATCGTCGAGGAGTACGACGTCCGCACCCCCGGCATCGACGTCACCGCCGCCTCCCTGTCCGGCGGCAACCAGCAGAAGCTGATCGTCGGCCGCGAGATGAGCCACAAGCCGAAGTTCCTGATCGCCGCCCACCCCACCCGCGGTGTGGACGTCGGCGCGCAGGCCGCGATCTGGGACCAGATCCGCGAGGCCCGCCGCGAGGGCCTGGCCGTGCTGCTGATCTCCGCCGACCTGGACGAACTGATCGGCCTGTCGGACACCCTGCGCGTGATCTACGACGGCAGGCTGGTCGCCGACGCCGACCCGGCCACCGTCACGCCCGAGGAACTCGGCTCGGCCATGACCGGCGCCGCGTCCGGTCACCTCGAACACGTCGAAGAGTCCGCAGAAGACGGCGCCGACGACACCGCCCCGGAGGACGAGGCCCGATGAAGAAGTTCGACAAGGAGCGCGTGCTCCTCGCCGTGGCCGGACCGGTCATGGCGCTTGTCGCGGCGATCCTGCTGACCTCGGTCGTGCTGCTCGCCTCCGGCAAGAACCCGATCGAGCCGTACAACCTGATGCTCCAGCAGATCGGGTACTCCGACGTCCAGGTGCTGATCATCAACCAGGCGTCGATGTACTACATCGCCGCCCTGGCGGTCGCCCTCGGCTTCCGGATGAACCTGTTCAACATCGGCGTCGACGGCCAGTACCGCCTCGGCGCCGTGATGACCGCGGTCGTCGGCGCGCACGTGGGCCTGCCGGCCGTCCTCCAGGTGCCGCTGCTGCTCCTGGTCGCCGTCCTCACCGGCGCCTTCTGGGCCGGTATCGCGGGTGTCCTCAAGGTCACCCGGGGGGTCAGCGAGGTCGTCGCCACGATCATGCTCAACGCGATCGCCACCAGCCTGATCCTCTACCTCACGCAGACGAACACGTGGGGCGTGCAGGTCGGCAACAACATGACGACCGGCATCATGAAGAAGTCCGGCTGGATCCCGGGCATCGACCTGGGCTCGGACGTCGGCGAGATCTACGGCCTGGTCTTCCTCGCCGCGATCATGGGCGTCCTGTACTGGCTCGTCCTCAACCGCACCCGCTTCGGCTTCGACCTGCGCGCCACCGGCGAGTCCGAGTCCGCCGCCGCGGCCTCCGGCGTCGACGCCAAGCGCATGACGCTCACCGCGATGCTGATCTCCGGCGGTGTCGCCGGCCTCGCCGGTCTGCCGCTGCTGCTCGGCGACAGCCACACCTACAGCCTCACCTTCCCCGAGGGCCTCGGCTTCACCGCGATCGGCATCGCCCTGCTCGGCCGCAACAACCCGGGCGGCATCGCGCTCGCCGCCCTCCTCTGGGCCTTCCTCGACAAGGCGTCTCCCGCTCTGGACTACGCGACCCCGGTCGCGTACCAGAAGGAGATCGCGACGATCATGCAGGGCCTGATCGTCTTCGCGGTCGTCATCTCGTACGAGGTCGTCCGCACCTGGGGCCTGCGCCGCCAGCAGAAGCGCGTCGGCGAGGAACTCGCCGCGGCCGCCCGCAACAACTCCGAGAAGAAGGAGGTGGCGGCCCGATGAGTACCGCGACCATCGCCAAGCCGCAGGCGCAGCAGCCCGGCAAGGGCGGCCGCCGTTTCTCGCTCCCCGTGCTCCTGCTGATCATCGCGGGCGCCCTGATCCTGACGTCGATCGTCCGCCTCATCACGGGCGCGGACGGCATCACGTCAACCGGCCAGATGTCCACGGCCCTGAGGGCGGCCGTGCCCATCGGCCTCGCCGGTCTCGGCGGGCTGTGGGCCGAGCGCGCGGGCGTCGTCAACATCGGCCTCGAAGGCATGATGATCCTCGGCACCTGGTTCGGCGCCTGGGCCGGCTACCAGTGGGGCCCGTGGGTCGGCATCGTCTTCGGCATCATCGGCGGCTGCCTCGGCGCGCTGCTGCACGCCATCGCCACGGTGACGTTCAACGTCAACCACATCGTCTCCGGTGTCGCCATCAACATCCTGGCGCTCGGCACCACCCGCTATCTGTCGAAGTTCACCTTCGCCAACACCGAGCAGGGCTCCGCCAAGCAGTCCCCGCCGATCGACTCCCTCGGCACCTTCGACATCCCAGGACTGTCGAGCTGGCTGGGCACCCTCAACGGGAAGCACTGGTTCCTGATCTCGGACATCGCGGGCCTGATCGGCGGTCTGATCACCGACCTCTCCCCGCTCACCGTCATCGCGGTGGCCCTCGTACCGGCCACCTGGTGGGTCCTGTGGCGCACCGCCTTCGGCCTTCGCCTCCGCTCCTGCGGTGAGAACCCGGTGGCCGCCGAGTCCCTCGGCGTCAACGTCTACAAGTACAAGTACATCGCCGTGATCATCTCCGGCGGTTTCGCCGGCCTCGGCGGCGCCTTCCTGTCGATCGTCGCGTCCAACGTCTACCTCGACGGCCAGACCGGCGGCCGCGGCTACATCGGCCTCGCCTCGATGATCTTCGGCAACTGGATGCCGGGCGGACTCGCCCTCGGCGCGGGCCTGTTCGGCTACACCGACAGCCTCAACCTGCGCGGCGGCGCCACCAACGTCCACGCGCTGATCCTGCTGATCGGCTTCCTGCTCGTCGCCGGCTGCGCCTACATGGTGTGGAGGAAGCGGTACGTCCCCGCCGTCGTCACCGCCGTCATCGGCGCCCTGATGTTCGTCTGGTACGCCACCACCGACCAGGTCCCGACCCAACTGGTCGGCGCCAGCCCCTACATCGTCACCCTGCTGGTGCTCTCGCTGTCCGCGCAGCACCTGCGGATGCCGAAGGCGGACGGCCTGCCGTACCGGAAGGGACAGGGCAAGTGACCTCGCCCGCCGCCGACCCGTCCGTCGACTGGGACGAACTGCGCACCGAGGCGCGGGAGGCGATGTCCCACGCGTACGCGCCGTACTCGGGCTATCCCGTAGGGGTCGCCGCCCGGGTCGACGACGGCCGCACGGTCTCCGGCTGCAACGTCGAGAACGCGTCGTACGGGCTCGGCCTGTGCGCCGAGTGCGGGCTCGTCTCCGACCTCCAGCGCACCGGCGGCGGCCGGCTGACGCACTTCACGTGCGTCGACGGCAAGGGCGACATCCTCGTCCCGTGCGGCCGCTGCCGCCAGCTGCTGTACGAGTTCGGCGGTCCCGGCCTGCTGGTGGAGACACCGGCGGGCATCCTGCCGCTCTCGGAGATGCTCCCGCAGGCCTTCGGGCCGGACCATCTCACCCGGTAACTCCCGTGCGGCCCTTCTGAGTTGCGTACCGACGCACGTCGTCGATCCACTCAGGGGGGCCGCGCATTTTCTGAACGTTCGGAAGGAAAGCCAAGCCATGGCCATGGACGCCATCTCCGTCATCCGTACCAAGCGCGACCGCGGTGAACTGAGCGACGAGCAGATCGACTGGGTCATCGACGCGTACACCCGCGGGGAGGTGGCCGACTACCAGATGGCCGCCCTCAACATGGCGATCCTCCTCAACGGCATGAACCGCCGGGAGATCGCCACCTGGACCGCCGCGATGATCGCCTCCGGCGAGCGCATGGACTTCTCGTCCCTCTCCCGCCCGACCGCCGACAAGCACTCCACGGGCGGCGTCGGCGACAAGATCACGCTCCCGCTGGCGCCCCTCGTGGCAGCCTGCGGCGCGGCCGTCCCCCAACTCTCCGGCCGTGGCCTCGGCCACACCGGCGGCACCCTCGACAAGCTGGAGTCGATCCCCGGCTGGCGCGCCCTGCTCTCCAACGAGGAGATGCTGTCCGTACTGGAGGGCACGGGAGCGGTGATCTGCGCGGCGGGCGACGGCCTGGCTCCCGCGGACAAGAAGCTGTACGCGCTGAGGGACGTCACGGGCACGGTGGAGGCGATCCCCCTGATCGCCTCCTCGATCATGTCGAAGAAGATCGCGGAGGGTACGGGCTCCCTGGTCCTGGACGTGAAGGTCGGCACGGGCGCGTTCATGAAGACGATCGAGGACGCGCGTGAACTGGCGTCCACGATGGTCGGGTTGGGCACGGACCACGGCGTGAAGACGGTCGCGCTGCTGACGGACATGAGCACCCCGCTGGGCCTGACGGCCGGCAATGCCCTCGAAGTCCGGGAATCCGTCGAGGTGTTGGCAGGCGGCGGCCCGTCCGACGTGGTGGAGCTGACCCTCGCCCTGGCCCGAGAGATGCTCGACGCGGCCGGCGTGAAGGACGCCGACCCGGCGAAGGCCCTGGCCGACGGTTCCGCGATGGACGTCTGGCGCCGGATGATCGCGGCGCAGGGCGGCGACCCGGACGCGGAACTGCCGGTGGCACGCGAACAGCATGTGGTGAAGGCCACGTCGTCGGGCGTCCTTACCCGCCTCGACGCCTACGACGTCGGCATCGCCGCCTGGCGCCTCGGCGCGGGGCGTGCGCGCAAGGAGGACCCGGTGCAGGCGGGCGCGGGAGTGGAGATGCACGCCAAGCCGGGGGATGTCGTTACGGCCGGCCAGCCTCTGCTGACGCTGCACACGGATACGCCGGAGCGCTTCGAGTACGCGCTGGAGGCGGTTGAGGGCTCCTACGACATCGGCATCGAGGGAACTGCCTTCACGGCTTCGCCGGTGGTGCTGGAGCGCATCGCCTGATCGGTGGTCGGTGGTCGGTGGTGGGGGAGGGGCTGGGACTTCGAGGGTTCCGGCCCCTTCGCTTGCCCGGGGGAAGCTGGCTGGGCCTGCGGGTCCCGGTCTCTTTCGCTTTGCCTGAGGGGAAGCGAGCCGAGCAAGTCACCCACGGTCCGGCAACCCCCCAAGGGGCGCGGGGCTGTGACATTTGCGGCTCCGCCGCGCGGGCGCGACCAGCCATGACGCACCCGCAGACACCCACCGAACTCAGCCAAGCAGTGCCGCAATGACCACCAACACCGGCACCGAAAGAACCGTCGACAACAGGATCGAGTCCCGGGCAAGCCCCTCGCCGGTGCGATACCGGCTCGCGTACGTGTACAGGTTCTGCGCACCCGGCAGCGCCGACGTCACCACCACGTCAAGCAACGCCGCCCCGTGAATACCGAACGCACCCCCCAACACCCAGGCAATCACCGGTTGCCCCACGACCTTCAACACGACCGAGAGAAACACCGGTTGGCGATCCGCCCCGCGCCCCGGCATTTTGCTGCCCCGCAGGGAAATCCCGAACCCGATCAGCACCGCCGGTACCGCCATGTTCCCGATCAGGGTGACCGGATCCATCACCGGGTTCGGAACACGCACCCCGATCCCCGCCACCAGAACCCCGGCAAGAGAACCGAGCGCGACCGGATTCCGCAGCGGCGTGAGCAGCCGTAGCCACAAAGGCCCCTTCTCACCCTCGCCCGACAGGTCGAGGATCGTCAGCGCGAGCGGGCTCACCACGACGAGCTGGAACAACATCACCGGCGCCACCAGCGACGCGTTGCCCAGGACGTACACCGAGATCGGGATACCGAGGTTGCCGGAGTTGACGTAACTCGAACAGAGCGCCCCGATCGTCGTACGGCCCACACCCCAGCCCCGTACGACCCCCACCACCACGAACACGCCCGCCACCGCCGCCGTGCTCAGCATCGTCACGAGCAGCCCGCTGGAGAAGACCACCGACAGGTCGGCCCGCGCGAGGGTCGTGAACAGCAGCGCCGGGGACGCGACGTTGAAGGCCAGCTTGGTCAGGACGTCACGGCCGTGTTCGCCGAGGGAACCGCGCAGGCCGATCAGATAGCCGACCGCGATGACCACACCGATGACCGCGAACCCGGTCAGCACCCCCTGCACGGCACCCCCTCGGCAGCGACTTCGGCGCGCGGGAGGGCGTCGGGTATCCAGGGCGGGGCTGATCCGTGGGGCATACAGCAAACCTAGGCGGTCGCCCCCGATGAGTTACGACCGCCCACCCGGTCTACCGATCGTGGACGCCAAGACACCCGCTGTACTCGTGCCGGCCCGCCCCGTCACCCGTGACGAGGTGGCGGGGCTGTGTGCCGAGGTACGGGCACTGCTGGAGGCGACCGGTGCCGGAGCGGTCCCGGTCGAGGTCGTGGGACCCGGACCGCCGGGGCTCGATACCGTCGATCTCCTGGCGCGGCTGGAACTCACCGCCCGGCGGGCCGGTGGCCGCCGGATCAGGCTGCGCGACCCCGGCCCCGCGCTACGCGCCCTCCTCGACCTGGTCGGACTCCGCTTCGAGATGGAGGGGCAGGTCGAACAGCGGGAACCAGCGCTTCGTGTCCAGGAAGAAGTGGAACCCGGTGAGCCTGCCGTCTGAGATCTCCAGGACCTGAACCGACCACGGGCTGAAGCCGCCCGCCTCGGGGTCCGGCTTGTACTGGGCGAAGCCCGGCAGGCCGTTCACCTGTACCGGGATCAGGCGTGAGCCCTCGCAGGCGGCGCCGAGCGTGGTCATGAAGCCCGTGATGTCGTCGTGACCGGTCAGCCACAGGTCGAACGGCGGCATCGTCATGATGGCGTCCTCGTGCAGCAGCGCGGTGAGCGCGGCCATGTCGTAGCCCTCGAAGGCCTTCACATAGCGCTCCAGGAGCTTCTGCTGCTCCTCGTCGAGCGGGTCGGACACGGCCGCGTCGGCCGCCTTCTCGTCCCGCTCGGCGAGGGTCGCCCGGGCCCGCTGCAACGCGCTGTTGACCGACGCGACCGAGGTACCGAGCAGCTCGGCCACCTCGTTCGCCCGCCAGGCCAGCACCTCGCGGAGGATCAGCACCGCCCGCTGTTTGGGCGGGAGTTGCTGCAGGGCGGCCATGAACGCGAGCCGCACGGACTCCTTGGCGACCGCCGCGTCCGCCGGGTCGGTGACGCTCGGCAGCACGCGCGCGTCCGGCATCGGCTCCAGCCAGGTGTTGTCCGGGCGGGGCGACAGTGCGGCCTGCGCGAGGGGGGTGGAGTCGCTGAGATCGACGGGCCTGGCCCGCTTGTTACCGGCGGACAGCATGTCCAGGCAGACGTTCGTGGCGATCCGGTACAGCCACGAACGCAGGCTGGACCGGCCCTCGAACTTCTCGTAGTTCCGCCAGGCGCGGACCATCGTGTCCTGCACCGCGTCCTCGGCCTCGAAGGAGGAGCCGAGCATCCGGTAGCAGTACCCGGTCAGCTCGACGCGGTGCTTCTCCAGCCTGACGTCGAGGTCCGTCGTCGTCACAGCGCTGTCACTCATGGTCTCGCCCACCCACCCCTGTGGCCGTTCTTCCCTTACCCCGAAACGTAGCGCAGCCCACTGACAATGGCGCGAGGACTGGGTGAACGTGCAGGTCAGGGCGATTACAGGTCACCCGGTATTGGCGTGGGCGTCTTCTGGGGGCTGCGCCCCCAGACCCCCGTCGGCCCTGAAGGGGCCTCGTCCTCAAACGCCGGACGGGCTGAATAATCGCGGCCTGTACTGGATGGTCGGCCGGCGCTGGACATCGCCGGCCTGGGTGGTCAGGCAGCCGCCGCCTCAACCCCTCGCCGCTCCACCCGCGCAGCCCGCGACCCCAACACGGTGATCGTCACCACACCGACCACCGCCAGCACCCCCACACCCACCGTCCCGGCCCAGCCCCCCGCGTGGAACGCCATCGCGCCGACCGTACTGCCGGTGCTGGACCCGATGTAGTACGCGGACTGGTAGAGAGCCGACGCCTGCGCCCGCCCGGTCGTCGCCGTCTTGCTGACCGCAGAGGACGCGACCGCGTGCCCCGCGAAGAAGCCCGCCGTGATGAGGACCAGGCCGAGCAGCACCAGGGGAAGCGAGTCGGCCAGGGAGACCACGAGACCCGCCGCCGTCGTACCGCCCGCCAGGTAGAGCGCCCCCCGGCGCCCCAGCCGGCCCACCAGCCGCCCCGCCGTGGAGGCCGACACCGTCCCCACCAGATACACGAGGAAGATCGAGCCGATGATGCCTTGGGGGAGGGAGAAGGGGGCCTCGGTGAGGCGGTAGCCGATCACCGTGTAGACGCCGCCGAAGACCGTCATGAACAGGGCGCCGATCGCGTACAGACGGCACAGCAGCGGGTTCGCGAGGTGGTCGCGGACCGTGCGGGCCAGGACGCGCGGGCGCAACGAACCCGGTGTGAAGTGCTTCGGCGCGGGGAGCAGCAGGCGGAAGGCGATCGCGCAGCCGACCGCGATGACGCCGATCACCGCCACGGCGACCCGCCAGCCCCACTCCTGCGCGACCCAGCCGGTGATGACCCGGCCGCTCATCCCGCCGACACTGTTGCCCGCCACGAACAGACCGATCGCCGTGATCAGCGCCTTCGGCCGGACCTCCTCCGCCAGATACGCCGTCGCCGACGCGGGCAGCCCGGCCAGCGCGGCCCCCTGAAGGAACCGCAGCGCCACCAACGCACCCAGCGACGGCGCGAACGGGACCAGCACCCCGACGCTCACCGCGACGACCAGCGACGCCGTCATGACCGTACGACGTCCAAAACGCTCCGACAGCGCGCTCATCGGCAGGACGAACAACGCGAGCCCACCCGTCGCGGCCGCCACCGTCCAGCTCGCCGCACTCGCCGACACCGCGAAACCGGAGGAGATCAGCGGCAGCAGCGCCTGTGTGGAGTAGAGGAGCGCGAAGGTCGCCACGCCCGCGAGGAACAGCGCGAAGCTCATCCGGCGGTAACCGGGACCACCCGGCGTCAGCCGAGTGTCGGGGGCAGGGGTGGGGACAGGCTGCGTGGCGGCCACGATCGTGGACGCCCCGGTATCGGCGGGAGACATGCTTCGAAGCTACGTACGCTCCCGCTCATCCGTCCAATGCACGGAAACGTCATAATCGTTCCCATGGTGCATCAGCAGAGGTCACAGGCTCACCTGTCACCGTCCGGTGACACAGAAGACATCGTCGCGCTGCTCGCGCCCCGCCTCGCGTACTTCGCCGGCGTCGCCCGCACCGAACACGTCACCCGGGCCGCGCAGGAGATGCAGGTCCCGCAGTCCACCCTGTCGCGAGCGATGGTCCGCCTCGAACAGGACCTGGGCGTGGACCTGTTCGCGCGCAGAGGCCGCACGGTCTCCCTGACCCCGGCCGGCCGTACCTTCCTCACCTCCGTCGACCGCGCCCTCGCCGAGATCGAGCGGGCCGCCGACGAGGTCCGCGCCGACGCCGACCCCGCCACCGGCAAGGTCGCCTTCGGCTTCCTCCACACCCTCGGCTCGGAAACCGTCCCCGGCCTCATCCGAGCCTTCCGCACCGACCACCCCCGCGTCCGCTTCAGCCTCGTCCAGAACTACGGCGAGGCCATGCTGGAGCGGCTGCGCGCGGGGGAGCTGGACCTGTGCCTGACCTCACCCGTACCGGACGCACCGGACCTGGTGGGCCGCCGCCTCGACGAGCAGAAGCTGCGGCTGGTGGTTCCCGCCGACCACCGCCTGGCGACGCGGAAGAGGGTCCGCCTCGCAGAGGCAGCCGACGAGACCTTCGTGACGTTGGAACCGGGCTACGGCCTCCGCCGCATCACGGACGACGTCTGCAAGGAGGCCGGCTTCCGGCCGCGAATCGCCTTCGAGGGCGAAGAGGCGGAGACCCTACGAGGCCTGGTGGCGGCAGGGTTGGGGGTCGCGCTCTTGCCTCCACCAGCCGTACCCCGCCCGGGAGTTGCGGAGTTGACGGTCACAGCTCCGAGGGCGGTAAGAGAGATCGGCGTGGCATGGCTGGACGGCCACCCCGACACCCCGCCGGTGACAGCCTTCAAGCAGTTCCTAATGTCGAAAAGGGGCAACTTGCTACCCACATAGGATCCACCCATCTAAGGGGCGCGGGGCTGTGTCAATTTGCGGCTCCGCCGCGTGGGCGCGACCAGCCCCCACCGGACCCGCACCCGGCAACGAAACGTCAACCCTTACGAAGCGACCGCCCAAATCCCGCAGCCAACGGCATCCGCAAACCCAACGGCGGCGGAGCCTGAAGCGCGTCCTCAACAGGCCGAGAAAACGCCCGCCCGAACAACGCCCCCATCACGAAGTCCTCAGTCAACGCGTGCACTTCCTGCCGGTGTTGATGCAACCCGTGCCCATCGGAATGCACTTCGAACCGGCAGATGTCCCGGTTCGCCTTCTTCGCCCGAGCCGCCAACCTGAACGACAGTTCGGGATCGGTCCGTTCGTCGTTCGTGCCGTGCACGATCAGCACCCGCCGCCCCGCGAGTTGCTTCACCGGTTCGGGCGGCGCGGCCACATCCTGTTCGGGCAGCCAAGGAGCCAACGCCACCACGGAGTTCACCGCCTCGTGCCCCGCGGAGCGCAACGCCGCGCGGGCGCCCATGTCGATCCCGGTGAGACACACGGGCACGTCCCCGTACCGCCGTACGACCTCCTCCACCGCCCAGGCCGTGTCGTGCGCGAGAGACGCCTCGCTGCCGTTCCAGCCGCGGCAGCGGTAGTGGACGACATGCGTGGCGAGCCCGTCGGCCGAGCCCGCGCGGGCCAGCCGGCGTCCCAGCGTCCGTACGGAGGCCGTCGCCATCATGGGGGAGGGCCTGCGGCTGGAGACCTCCTCGCCGCCGGGGAGCAGCAGCACCACGCCGCTCACCGAGGCCGGTTCGGGACCGAGCGCTCTCCCCAGCCGGGCCGTCCTGACCGGCGTCGCTTGCTGTGCCATGACAGAACAGTGTCAGAAGTGAGCGTGTACGCCATCCTTCCGCGCGGTCACCGTTACGTATCGACGGATTCGTACAGCGGGTGATCTACGCGCGTAGGAGTTAGAGTGCGGAAATGACGAGCCAGACCACGAACATCCCGAGCTCGGAGCAGATCCGCCGGGCGCCGAAGGTCCTGCTGCACGATCACCTCGACGGCGGTCTCCGCCCGGGGACGATCGTCGAACTCGCGAGGGACGCCGGGTACACCGAACTCCCCGAGACCGACCCGGACAAGCTCGGCGTGTGGTTCGCCGAGGCCGCCGACTCCGGTTCGCTGGAGCGGTACTTGGAGACCTTCTCGCACACGGTCGGCGTGATGCAGACCCGGGACGCGCTGATCCGGGTCGCCCGCGAGTGTGCCGAGGACCTCGCCGAGGACGGTGTCGTCTACGCGGAGGTGCGGTACGCGCCCGAGCAGCACCTCGACGGTGGGCTCAGCCTCGAAGAGGTCGTCGAGGCCGTCAACGAGGGCTTCCGGCAAGGGGAGTTGATCGCCCGGGAGGGTGGGCGGCGGATTCGCGTCGGGGCGCTCCTCACCGCCATGCGGCACGCGGCCCGTTCCCTGGAGATCGCCGAACTCGCCAACCGCTACCGCGACTTGGGTGTCGTCGGCTTCGACATCGCGGGTGCGGAGGCCGGGTTCCCGCCCACCCGGCACCTGGACGCCTTCGAGTATCTGAAGCGCGAGAACAACCACTTCACGATCCACGCCGGTGAGGCCTTCGGGCTGCCGTCGATCTGGCAGGCGTTGCAGTGGTGCGGCGCCGACCGGCTCGGGCACGGGGTGCGCATCATCGACGACATCCAGGTCAAGGCCGATGGTTCGGTCGAGCTCGGGCGGCTCGCGTCGTACGTGCGGGACAAGCGCATCCCGCTGGAGCTGTGCCCCAGCTCCAACCTCCAGACCGGCGCCGCCGACTCCTACGCCGAGCACCCGATCGGGCTGCTGCGGCGGCTGCACTTCCGGGCGACGGTCAACACCGACAACCGGCTGATGTCCCACACCAGCATGAGCAAGGAATTCGAGCACCTTGTCGAGGCGTTCGGTTATTCGCTCGACGACATGCAGTGGTTTTCCGTCAATGCTATGAAGTCAGCATTCATTCCTTTCGATGAACGACTCGCCATGATCAATGACGTGATCAAGCCCGGATATGCCGAGCTGAAATCCGAATGGCTGTTCCGGCAGACCGCTTCCACCAGCGGTTCTGCGCCCGAAGAGGGCTGAGCGGGGCTGACGGGGAGAACCGGAATGCGGGCGGGTGTTCACAATCCGTCCGCATTTCGATGTTTGCGGCGGGTGCCTTCGCGTGTTTACGGTCATGGACCGCTCACATCCCCGTCATTCCATTCAAGGACGCATTCACCATGAAGCAGTCTGCTGCCAAGACCCTCGGTGTCGCCGCCCTCGGTGCCGCCTTCGCCGCCGTAGGCGCGGGTGCCGCGAGCGCGGCTCCGGCGGTTCCGGACGCCACCCAGGCGCTGGGTACTGTGACCCACACGCTGCCCGCGGAGAACGTCGCCAAGGCGCTGCCGGGTGCCGGCCAGGCACTGAGCCAGGCGCAGCCCGCACTCGCGGGTGGTCTGTCCGCCGTGCAGCCGGCCGCCGAGAAGGTGCTGTCCGACGGTCCGACCGCGCCCGTCGCCGGGCTGCTGGGCGGCCTCCCGCTGTCCAACACGGGCCTGCCCACGCACGGCCTGCCGCTGAACGGCATCCCGCTGGGCTGAGCCCACCCCCGAACGCGCCGATGGGGCGCACCCCTGGACGAGGGGTGCGCCCCATCGGCGTACGTGCGCCGGAGCCTCACCAGGCCTCGGTGCGCACCTTGTCCTCGGACGGGAACAGGATCCACAGCGCGATGTAGAGCAGGAACTGCGGGCCGGGCAGCAGGCAGGAGAGCACGAAGATCACCCGCATCGTGGTCGCGGAGGTACCGAAGCGCCGCGCCAGCGCTGCGCACACTCCGCCGATCATGCGGCCTTGGGTGGGGCGGGCAATGGCGGTCATGGTTTGCTCCTTCGCGAGCGGCAGTCCGAGGCTTCCCGTGTGGTCGCCCCGTCTGTCTTCAACCGTACGGAGCCGGAAGCGGCGGGGCGTCGCTCTACGGTGCGATGCCGACCCTGGGAATCGTCGGGGTCCGTCCCTGAGCCGGTTCCTCCTGGAGGACGGTCGCGGGACGCCTGCTCTCACCCCTGCGGCGGAGCCAGGCACGGGCCGCCGGGACGATCGCGGCATGCGCGAGGGCCACGCCCACCGTGTTCATCAGCAGCGAGTCGATGTCCACGACCTGACCGGGCACCCCGGTCTGCAGCAGTTCGATGCCCAGGGAGATCAGGGCGCCCGCCGCGACCGTACGGATGAAGGACGCGAGCGGGGAGACATGGAGTCTGCCGCTGACCATCGGGAGCAGGACACCCAGCGGGGCCAGCAGCGCGAGGCCCTCACCGATCCGCTTCGACACCTCCGGCCAGCCCATGGCCAGATCGGCCCGGATACTGGCCAGCGGGTGCAGATTCGGGGGCATCACCCAGGGGACGTCCCTTGGGCGCAGCGTGACCCAGGCGACGAGCACGAGATGTGCGACGAGGAGGACACCTCCTGTCACACGGATGCGAATCGCGGCGCTGCCGCCGATGGAGCCTTGACGCTGCACGTCCCACAAGACGCCCTCTCCGGCACGATCGGTTCCGGGTAGGTGCCAAGCACCAGGGTGAGGCCTGCGCCACACGCCTTTTTTCGCGCCTCGTTCACCCCCGGGGCGCCCGCGGTTTCAGCCGCCCGTCACCTCGCTGGACGGCGGTGCCTTGGTGCCCGGGTCGGAGCGGACGTCGTCCGTGCACTCGTAGCGGCGCAGCGGCGAGCCGTCCGGGCCGCCCAGGATCACGGAGCCGTCGCCCTCGGCCGCGGCCGAGTCGGAGAACGTACAGACGAGCTGGGCGAGCGCGTACGACGTGAGGTCGGCCGGTGAATTGCTCAGCCGCAGCGCGTCCTTGGGGTCCTTGGCCCGCGGCCCGCTCACCGTCATGCCGCCGCGCACGTCGGTCGTGTACCCGGCGTCCTTCTCGCCCGACGACGGCGACTCCGCGAGCTGGTCCAGCAGCCCCTGGGCGACGATGACGCGCCGCTGCACGTCCGCCGTGCCGTCCGGCACCTGTACGGCCCGGTCGACGGTCACCAGCGACGACCCGCACAGCAGGAACACCTGCACGGGCACCCCCCGCGCGGCCTGCGGCGACACGTCCGGCACGGTGAGCGTGCAGGGCACCCGGGACGGCGCCGCCCCGAAGTCGGTCGGCACCTCCGTGGCCCGGATCCCGCACCCGGTGAGCAGCAGGCCGAGCAGGGGGAGCGCCAGCAACGGCCGTACCGCCAGGGCGCGTTCGCGGGGCAGGGTCATCAACTGTCGTACGGTCATGACGCGTTCCCCTTGGAGCCGTCCGAGCCGTCGCCCTCGCCCTTGTCGGTCTCCTCCGTGAGCGTGGAGGCGTCCCTGGGCAGCCGCAGGGTGAACACCGCGCCGCCCTCGGGGGAGTTGGCGGCGGTGATCCCGCCGCCGTGGATGTGGGCGTTCTCCAGGGCGATGGAGAGGCCGAGGCCGCTGCCCTCGGAGCGCGGCCGGGAGGCGCTCGCCTTGTAGAAGCGGTCGAAGACGTGCGGCAGGACGTCCTCGGGGATGCCGGGGCCGTGGTCGCGGACCGCGATGACGAGGTCGTCGTCCTCCAGCCGGACCGAGACCCGGACCGGCGAGCCGCCGTGCTTGAGGGCGTTGCCGATGAGGTTGGCGAGGATGACGTCCAGGCGGCGCGGGTCGAGCACGGAGTGGATGCCGCGCTCGGCGTCCAGGTCCACGGCGTCCAGCCAGGCGCGGGCGTCGATGCACGCGGTGATCTGGTCGGCGAGGTCCACGTCGTCCAGGACGAGCCGGGCGGTGCCCGCGTCGAAGCGGGTGACCTCCATCAGGTTCTCGACGAGGTCGCCGAGCCGCTTGGTCTCGCTGACCACCAGCCGTACGGCGGGCTCGATCATCGGGTCCACGCTGCCGGTCTCGGCGTCGAGTTCCTCCTCCAGCACCTCCACCACGGCGGTGATGGCGGTCAGCGGGGTGCGCAGCTCGTGGGACATGTCGGCGACGAACCGGCGCGAGGCGTCGTCCCGGGCCGCCATGTCGGCGACCCGCTTCTCCAGCGCCTCGGCGGTCTGGTTGAACGTCCGTGACAGTTCGGCGAGTTCATCGGTCCCGGAGACCCGCAGCCGGGTGTCGAGCTTGCCCTCGCCGAGCCGGCGCGCGGCGATGCCGAGCCGGTGCACGGGCTTGAGGACGGTCGTCGCGGCGGCCTGCGCGAGCAGCGCGGAGCCGATCAGCGCGAGCCCGGTGGCGATACCCAGCGACCAGGCAAGGGAGTTGAGGTCCTTCGCCTCCGGCTCAAGCGACTTGAGCATGTAGCCGGCCGGACCGCCGCCGATCATCCGCGTACCGGCCACCAGATACGGCGTGCCGTGCTCGGTGACCCGCTGCCAGTACAGGTGGTACGGCTCCTTGTTGCCGTCGGACACCGACTGTTGCTTGTTCACCGCCGTCCGCAGCGACTTGGGCACGTCCTCCAGCGAGAAGCCGTTCAGGCCGCCCGAGTTGCCGTAGACCGTCTTGTCGTTCGTGTCCTGGCCGACGAGCAGGACGCTGAAGCGCTGGCTGCTGTTGGCCATCTGGCCCGCGGTGCGCATCAGTTCGTCCTGGGTGGGGCGGACGGGCAGCGCACCGGCGCGGTTCTGCATCTCCTGCCGGAAGTCGCGCAGGACGGCGTCCTGCGCGCGGGTGAGGACCGCCTCGCGGTTGAGCCAGTACGCGATGCCGGACGCGGACACGGCGGCCGTCAGCGCGACCAGGCCGAACACGACCACCAGCCGCAGGCGCAGGCTGGTGAACCGCAGCCGCCACAGAACTCCCTTACGACCCGGGCGCCAGCCGCGGATCCCCCCTGGTGCGTCGGTCACTGAGGCGAGTCCAGGCGGTAGCCGACGCCGCGCACGGTACGGATGAGCGTCGGGGACGACGGGATGTCCTCGACCTTGGCGCGCAGCCGCTGGACGCAGGCGTCCACCAGGCGCGAGTCGCCGAGGTAGTCGTGCTCCCACACCAGGCGCAGCAACTGCTGCCGGGACAGGGCCTGTCCCGGCCGCCGGCTCAGTTCCAGGAGCAACCGCAGCTCGGTGGGCGTGAGTTGGAGGTCCTCGCCGTTCTTCGTGACGGTCATCGCGGCCCGGTCGATGACGAGGGAACCGAACGACGCCGCGTCGTTGGCCTCTCGCTCCCCGCGCCGCAGCACGGCCCGGATGCGGGCGTCCAGCACCCGCCCCTGCACGGGTTTGACCACGTAGTCGTCGGCACCGGACTCCAGTCCGACGACGATGTCGATGTCGTCGCTGCGCGCGGTGAGCAGAATGATCGGCAGCTGGTCCGTGCGCCGGATACGACGGCACACCTCGAAACCGTCGATGCCGGGCAGCATCACATCCAGCACGATCAGGTCCGGCCGCTGCTCACGCAACAGCTTCAGACCGTCCTCGCCGCTGGCAGCGGTGGCTACCCGGTGTCCCTGGCGCGTCAGAGAGAGCTCCAGGGCCGTCCGGATGGCGTCGTCGTCCTCGATCAGCAACAGGGAAGGCACGGGGCTCATTCTGGCCCATGGTGGGCCGGGGTTTCGACACCTGTACGTGTACGTACCCGTAGCGCCCCTTTCTGTGACCGGACTGTCCGTTTTCTGAGGGCAGCTGCAGAGACGGACCCCTGTGACAGGTCTGTGACAGTCGGGGGACACGTCCATGAAGTGGCCCCGGCAGGATTTTCGGCACAGGCAAGGAACCACGAAGGAACCGAGCCGGAACATCCGAACACCGGGCAAGTCCACTACGGGGGGCGCGAGATGAACACGCTGCACAGCACCAGCAACAACGCAGTCATCACGCGTCTGCACGACGTCACCCGGGGTTCAGAGAAGTCCGGTGCCGTGAGCGGGCGGGGGTGCGCTCGCGGCACCGGGCGTCAGCACACCGGTTACATGACGGTGGTTGACGCACACACGGGGGAAGCGCACGGGGGAAGCGCGTACAGGGAGGACACGGGGGAGCGTCACTCGCTGTCGGAGGCGGAGTTCACCGCCTACGTCCAGGAGCGCCGCGCCTCTCTGTACGCCACCGCGTACCACCTGACCGGCGACCGCTTCGAGGCCGAGGACCTGCTGCAGAGCGCGCTGTTCTCGACGTACAAGGCATGGGACCGGATCAGCGACAAGGCCGCGGTCGGGGGCTATCTCCGCCGCACCATGACGAACCTGCACATCAGCGCGTGGCGCCGCCGCAAGCTGAACGAGTACCCGACCGAGGAACTGCCGGAGACGCCCGGCGACACGGACGCGATGCGCGGCACCGAACTGCGCGCGGTCCTGTGGCAGGCGCTGGCCCGGCTGCCGGAACTCCAGCGCACCATGCTGGTCCTCCGTTACTACGAGGGCCGCACGGACCCGGAGATCGCGGAGATCCTCGACATCAGTGTCGGCACGGTGAAGTCCAGCATCTGGCGGTCGCTCCGCCGCATGCGCGAGGACGAGGTCCTCAGCTTCGGCCGTGACGAGGAGGACGCCTTCGGGGAGCTTGTCGCCTGCGGCGATAGGCCTGGG
>NZ_JBHXME010000088.1:23410-44658 GCF_042721125.1 Streptomyces sp. NPDC058469 | reverse complement strand
CTTCGCGGAAGGCGGCGTACAGGCCGTCCGGCGGGGAGGTGAACCCGCCGACGCCCTGGACGGGTTCGGCGATCAGGGCGGCGATGCGGGCGCGGCCGGTGACGGTCTGCTTGAACATCCGGCGCATGCCCTTGAGGTCGTCGAGGGCGGTACGGACGATGTCGACGCGGCTGTCGGGGTCGTCGATCCAGTCGACCGGGACCTCGTGGATGCGCAGCTTGTTGCGCTGGGCGAGGACGAGGAGTTCGGTGTCGAAGAACCAGGCGGTGTCCTCGATGTGCGGGGCGAGCGCCCGGAACACCTCGGTGCGGACGGCCTTGAAGCCGCACTGCGCGTCCGAGAAGCGGGCCGCGAGGCCTGCCTTGAGGAGAAGGTTGTAGGAGCGGGAGATGAACTCGCGCTTGGCACCGCGCTGGACCGCCGACTGCCGGTGCAGGCGGCTGCCGATGGCCACGTCGCTGTGGCCGGACAGGAGCGGGGCGACCAGGGGCAGGAAGCCTTCGAGGCCGGTGGACAGGTCGACGTCCATGTACGCGACCACGTCCGCCTCGGACCGGCTCCACACGTGCTTCAGCGCGCGGCCCCGGCCCTTGGCGTCGAGGTGGATGGCGTGCACGTGCGGCAGCCGCTGGGTGAGGTCGAGCGCCGCCTGCCAGGTGGCGTCGGTGCTCGCGTTGTCCGCCACGGTGATCGTGAACGGGAACGGGAAGGACGTTTCGAGGTATGCGTGGAGACGGCCGACACTGCCGGCGAGGACGTGCGCCTCGTTGTACACCGGCACCACGATCTCGACCGACCGCTGCCGGACGCCTCCCGCGTTCTGTTCGTTCATGACGGTGACTTTCCGGTCCCCGTCTGTGGCATTGCTGAGCCTTCACTGAGCGGCCGATGAGAATCAGCGGACTCACAGGCAGCGCACAGCGCTCTCAGGCCGGACCCCAATGCTGGGGCCCGGAAAGGCAGTTCGGACGGACCGCGGAGGGCTGCACAGGGCTGTGGAGTGCCGCTCGGGCTTCAGATGGGCTGCGGTTCGAAGTCCCAGCCGGGTGGCTCCTCCGCTCCGGTCGCCAGCGCGTCCTCGCAGACCCGTACGAGTGGGTGGTCGGGGCCGACGGCGTCGCGGGCCCGCAGCAGGGTGTCCCGGCGCAGCTCGGCCGCCTCGTCGGGCCGGCCTGACAGCCGGCGGGCCGCCGCCGCGTTCAGGGCGCAGCCCAGGGTCCACGGGTGGTCGGCGCCCACGGCGTTCGTCATGCCCCGCAGCGCCTGCTCGATCAGCCGGGCCCCGGCGGCCCGGTCGCCGTCGAGCCACAGCAGCAGGCCGCGGTTGCCCAGGACGCCCACCGTGTACGGGTGATCGTCGCCGAGGAGATGCCGGTAGCCGTCGGCCACCGCGTCCGTCAGCTCGGCGGACTCGGTGAGATCGCCGTGCGAGCGCAGGAAGGAGGCGTGGTCGGCCTGGACCATCAGGGTCATCGGATGCCTGACGCCCTGGAGGTTCCGGCATCGCTCGACCAGGCCGCGCAGCAGGTCGGCGGCGGCCGGTACGTCGCCCGAACGACGCAGGCACAGCGCCTGGTTGTGCTGGGCGGCCATGGTCTGGGGATGGTGGTCGCCCATGGTCTGGCGGTGCAGCAGGGAGTTGGTCTCCTGGAGCGCGGTGGCGTCCTGGTGGCGGCCCAGGAGGCGCAGCGAGCGGGCGTAGGTGAGGCCGCTGAGCAGGGTCGACTGATGGTCGGAACCGAACGACTCCCGCCGTAGGAGCAGGAGTTGGGCGTGGACGTCGGCCGCTTCCTGGTAGCGGCCGAGGAGGCCGAGGGCGACGCCGAGGTTGTTGAGGCAGGCCTGGGTGCGGGGGGCCTCCGGTCCGTCGAGGACGTCGTAGGCCCGCCAGACCTCCTCGAAGAGCTGGTGGGCCTCCTTGAAGAGGCCGAGTGCCATCAGAGAGCCGCCGAGGCCCGTTTCGGCCCGCAGGAGTTCGAGGTCGTCGGAGGGCCGCTCCTCGGCGAGTTGCTCGACGACGGCCCGGCCGACGGCCTCCGCCTCGCGGTAACGGCCGCAGCGGCGCAGCATGTTGGCGTGCTGGTGGACGAGGACCAGCATGGACGGGTGGGTGGGTGCGAGCCTGATCCGCCAGCGGGCCAGCACCTGTTCGCACAGGGTGAGTCCGGTGCTCTCCTCGTCGCGCAGCCGCAGATACTCGATGCAGTTGAGCACGAGGTCGCGTACCGGGTCCTCGGAGCTCTCCAGGGCGCCCGAGGGGTGCAGATGCGGCAACAGCTCCGCGTAGACAGGCCAGTTGGCGACCTCGGACGGCGACCGGGGGTCGGCCGAGACCAGGACGCGGCAGGCGACCGCCGAGAGTTCGTCGCGCTCGCCGGGGGTGAGGGTGCGGCGCAGGAAGCGGTGGTAGAGGCGGTGCATCTCCACGCTGTCCACATAGCCGACGCTGTCCGAGGGCTGAACGTAGTCCATCCGTACGGCAGTTGACTCCGAGAGGCGGCGCAGTGCGCCGAGCCAGTGGGCCGGGTCGGCGGCCAGGTCGGCCAGCAGGGTGGGCAGGTCGCCGGGGCGGGAGCGCTGGAGCTGGCGTACCGGGATCGAGCCGGGGGAGAACATGGCGAACAGGCGCAGGAGTTCGGTCGCCTCGGGGCTGTCCTGCTCCAGGGAGTCGAGGGTGAGGGCCCAGCTGGTCTGGAAGCCGATCGGGTAGTCCGGCAGGGTCTGGATGCCGATCTCGTCGGCGTCGCCCCGGCGCAGCAGCCCGATGTACTCGGCCGCCGACATCCGGTTGGCGTCCAGCCAGGCCGTCGTCTGGGCCAGCAGCAGCGGGAAGTCCTCGACGGCGTCGGCGAGTTGGTCGGCCTCCTGCTCGGTGAGCCGCTCCACGTGCCGGCGGGCGTAACTGATGCTCTCCGCCCGGGTGAAGCGCTCCACCTGGACCTCCGCGACCCCGCCGGACGCGGCCCAGCCCTGCGTGAGGGTCGTCACCGCGACATGGCCGCCGGCCTCGGGGAGCAGGTCGTAGACCTGTTCCAGGTCGTCCGCGCTGTCGAGGACGAGCAGCCAGCGGCGGTGCGGGCGGCCGGTGCGCAGGGCCTCGCGGACCGCGCGGACCCGCTCGGGCAGCGCGCTGCTGTCCGCGAGGCCCAGGGGTTCGGCGAGGTCGGCGAACTGCTGGCGGGCGGTGGCCCGGAAGCTCGCGCTGATCCACCAGACCACGTCGTACTCGTTGGCGAACCGGTGTGCGTACTCGATGGCGATCTGGCTCTTGCCGACGCCCGAGATGCCGCGCAGGGCGACCCGGGCGCCCGAGGGCGGGCCGTTCTCGAAGAGGGCGCGGAGTTCCTCCAGGACCGTGTCGCGGCCCGTGAAGCGGAAGTTGCGGCGCGGTACGTTCCACACCGCGGGCGGCGCGTCCGGGAAGCGGGGGGCGACGGACTCGTCCTCGGGCTCCGGCCGGGCGTCCTGGAGATCGAGGGTGGCCAGCAGCCGGCGCAGCGCCTCGGCCGGGTCCAGTTCCCGCAGACTGACCGGGCCCAGTACGGCAGTTGCGGCGGGCAGGGTGCGCGCGGAGAGGTCCACGGCGGCGAACCGGTCGGGGTCGGCGGCGACCACCGTGCCCAGCGCCTCGCCCCATTCGAGCTCGGTGCGCCTGCCGAGCCGCAGGTACTCCTCGTCGAGCAGCAGCAGCACCCGGCCGGGGGCGGCGAGCAGATCGGCCAGCAGCCGGGCCAGCGGCACCCCGGGCAGCGGGTCCCAGCGCAGCAGGAACGTCTGGCAGCCGTGCCGCTCCAGCTGACGCGCCGTCCACACGGCCCACGCGCGGTCGGTGCCGGCGTAGCTGATCGTGATGTGGTGCGGCGACCAGACACCGGACACCGGACGCCGTCCGACGCGGTGCCCGGGGGCGGTGTGCTCGGCCGGCAGGGTGGCGGTGGCGCCGTTCAGCGCGGGCACGACGACATGTCCCTGGCCTGTGACGGCGTCCGCGACGATCTCGCTGGGCAGTTCGACGGTACGGACCGGAACACCCCAGCGGTTGCTGATGGTCAGCCAGATCGTGCCCGGTCCCGGCGCCCGGCTCGCCTTGATCACGAAGCGGGCCGGGCCGTAGGTGCCGCCGAAGCGGTGCAGGACGACGCTGGGTTCGTTCAGGGCCTCGCACACGAAGCGGCGGGAGCCGTCCAGGGCCACGCCGAAGTCGAACTCCTCCTCGTCGTAGGGCCAGTCCTCGGGCGCCGCGGGGCCGTTGAGGTCGACGGTGACGAGATAGCTCTGCCCTGCCTGGGCCTTGCGGGGCCAGCCCACGAGGGGCTCGATCATCAACGCAGCGGGATCGCCGCTCATGTCCTCGCCTCCTGCGCCCGGACGCTGAGCCGGAGCGTGGTCAAGGGGTGTCCGAAGTAGAGGAACATGAAGCTGTAGAGGATCGGCAGAATCTGCCGCTGACCCTCGGCGTCGAACCCGTCGTCGTCGCCGTAGACGAACGGCAGCGGGTCGGGCAGCCGGGCCACGGCGGCGGCCCGGAAGTCGCGCAGGGCCCGCGCCACCGGGAGTTCGGGGTCGGCGCAGAGCCGTCCGACGAGATCGCGGATCAGCAGGTGCGCCACGTCGTCGCCGACCTTGCCGGAGGTGGCGATGCAGCCGCCGGCTCCCTTGCGCAGGAAGAGTTCGGCGAAGCCGCGCAGGGCGTTCTCGCCGAGCGGGCGGTTGTTCACGAACCGTGCGGAGTGGCAGGCGTTCAGGCAGACCAGGGTGCGGCGGCCGTCCAGCGCGGACATGTCCAGGCCGTTGAGTTCGTTCCAGGTGACCGTGCCCAGCTTGAGCTTGTAGAGGTTCGGGCCGTGGGTGGCGTGGCAGCCCATGTAGACGAGGCCGGCGCCGAGGCCCGGGCGGGCGAGTTCGGTGAGGAAGGTGCGGGTGGTGCCGAAGTGGCCGATGTGCTCGAAGTTCTGGAACACCGTGGCGTCGCGGCGCATCTCCTCCGCGTAGTAGCCCAGCACATGGCCCGAGCAGACCGCGGGTTCGTTGAACGGGGTGCTGCCGGCCTCGCGGATGGTGGTCCAGCGCACCACGGTCACCAGCGCGCCCAGGATTCCGTCGTCGACGCCGTGGTCCCGGCCGCCGGTGAGGCGCAGCATCTCCCAGGGGATGTCGTAGTCGGTGTCGTCCCAGATGACGAGGTGCAGTTCGGTGCCGAACCGGGCGCGCAGTTCGTTGATCCAGCGCACGACGTCCTCCTGATGGCCCGACCATTCGGCTACGGCCCGGAAGATCTCGGTGGGCGGGAATCCGTCCGGCCGCAGGTTGCTCAGCGCGAGTCCGCTCGGTCGTAGCCGCGTGTCCTCCGAGTCGAGCGACAGCTCCAGATCACCGCTGTGACCGGTGAGCCAGAACACCTCCTGGCCGCGTTCGTCGTAGGCTCGGTTCACTGCCAACTTGGCGAATCCGACGGGGAGTTGGGCGTTCGGGTCTACGGGGGTGGCTGTGAGCGGTACGGGTTCGTACGGCTCTACGACGTGCTCGGGGATGCCTGCGGTGCGGGGGGCGGGGAGGGCCTCGGGGGCGGGGCGGCGGGCGGGGGTTCCGGGGCCGAGGGGGACGGCTCCGCCGAGGGCTCGGGGGCCGGTGGGTTCAGCGGGCATTCGTCACCCCCGGGGTGGGGTGGGGGCTAGCGGGTTCGTTGTTCGGCTGCGGGTGCGTCGTGGCTGGTCGAACGGTTCCCCGCGCCCCTTTAGGGCGCTGATGCATCGCGTGTTTAGTGGGCATGGGGTACCACCCCCCGCGTAGTCCGGCCCGCGACCGTTACTCCGCCCAGGGCGTCCGCCAGGAGGAACGGTAGGTCGGGGTGCGGTTGGCGGGCCGCGTCGACGACCACCGAGTGCAGGCGCATGCGGCCCATCGCGCCGATGCGGCCCGCTGCCGTGATCGCGTCGTCGATGCCCGTGCGGCGTACCGGGCCCAGGAGGCGGCCGCCCGCGCTGGCGTCGAGCGGGACGTTGCCTCGGCCGTCGGACACGACCACGAGCCAGGCTTCGACCAGGTTGGAGCGTTGCTGGAAGGCGCGGCGCAGCAACTGGTCCGTCAGGGTCAGGCCGTGGGCGAGGGGGCTGCTGCGGCCGGGGTGGCGGTGCAGGGCGCCGCCGACGCGTGGGTCCAGGACGCTGCGGGCGATGAAGTGGTCGGCCCGTAGTTCGTGGGCCGCGTCCTTGCTGCCCACCTCCACCAGACAGACCGAGGCACGTCCCGTGTAGGCCCACTGCAAGTAGGGGGCGAGCGCAGGTTGCCAGTCCCAGCCGCGTCGGCAGGTGTGGTCGAGGAGGAGCACCAGCATGCGCTCGGCCACCGGCAGGCGGGCGTAGCTGCGGAAGTCGCCTGGCAGGACGACGAGTTGGCCGTCCCCGCCCGCGCGCAGCGCACGCCTCCCGGGCAGGTTCTGGTGCTTGGCGGCCTCGACGACGGTCGCTACGACGGCCAGGTCCCGGAGAGTGGTGGCGGATCGGACACCTATCACCGGACCTCGCGCGGAACTCGGCTCCGGACGCCGCTGCCACGGAATGCGCAACGGCGCGAACTCCCGCAGGAACCGCGCGTCGTCCTCCGGGAACGGCGAGCCCGGCCCCTCTCCGGTGTCGGCCGTGAAGGTGTCCAGGGCCTCGGCGGGCCCCGCCGGAAGCGCCATCGCACCGCCCGCCTGACCCGCCGTGCCGGTGTCCTCGGGGACCGGGTCCGCCTTCGGCTGCTCGGGCGGCGGAGGGCGGCCGTCGATGCCGTTGCCGGTGGCGAGGGAAGTGCCGTTCGCGGAACGGCCGTTGGCCGCCGGGGTCGCCGGGGGCGCGGCCACGCCCAGCAGCCGGGCGGCCTCGTCGACCCGGTCGGGGCCACAGGTGTCGGCGCCGTTCACCACGGCCAGCACCCGGGCCAGCCGCGCCAGCCCGATCGCCCGGCGACCACTTGTGTCCCCGCGGAACAGTCCCACGGCGTGTGCCGCCGCTTCTTCGGTCAGCGTGCACGCCGGACGCGTCCGGGCAGTGAGCGCGCTGCGCCAGGACGGCGGCAACTCGCCAAGACCCGGCTCGGGTTCACGTCCGTCGAGCGCGTCGAGCAGCCGGTCGGGACCGCTGCTGGTCCGCCGTAGACCGGCCGCGTTGAGGCGGATCGGGAAGCGGTCCAGCAGGTGGGGGGACAGGCGGCCGATCTCCGCCTCCTGGCAGGCGGCCAGCCAGCGGGCCCTGGGGCGCCAGCGGGCCCGGAAGCCGGACCGCTCGACCGCGGCCACGTCCGCGCCGAGCAGCTGTACGGCCGCTCGCATGCCGGGCAGGCTGAGGCGGACCAGGTCGGGGACCACGACGATCATCGCGGAGTCGGGGGTGTTGTCCACCAACGGGCCTGGTGCCAAAGAGAAGTTGATGCCGTTGCCGTCGTGGCGCAGCGTCGGGCGCAGCCACAGTTCGTCGTCACCGGTGACCGAGCCGAGCGTCGTGCGCCGTACGGGACGCTGCTCGCGGAGCTGGAGCAGGCCGGCGAACGCGTCCGTCACCGGGGCCACCATCTCCGGCTCCAGGTCGAACAGCAGCACTCCGTCGAGGCCGGGGCCCAGCGCGGAGCAGGCCAGGACCTGTAACAGGCGCTGCCGGGGTCCGACCGGACGGACATCGGCGGGCGCGCTCATCCCAGCAGCCCGTCGAGCAGCTCCGACTCCTCCGCCGTCCACTCGACCGGACCGCCGTGCGCCGCCTCCGGCCGCCGGTGCCGCAGGGACAGCGGGACCACCCGGCGCACATGGTCGGCGGTCACGGCGTCCGCCTCCTCGAAGGCGGCCAGCGCGCGGGCGGCCCACGCGGTGACCACCTCGCCGCGATGGCCCACCGCCCGCAGCCGGGTGGCGACATCGGCGCACAGCTTCGCGATGTCCTCGCTCAGCCGCACGTCCTGGACACCGTCCCGGGCGCGGTCGAGCCGCTCGCGCAACTCCCGGTCCCGGTCGAGGCCCTCGGCCAGCCAGGCGGAGTCCGTACCGGCCGTGTCGTCGAAGCGGAGCACGGCCAGCACCATGGCCCGGCGCTGCTCCTGGTCCAGCTCGGACACGGCGACCATCAGACCGAACCGGTCGAGCAACTGCGGCCGCAGACCGCCCTCTTCGGGGTTCATCGTGCCGACCAGGCCGAAGGAGATGTTCCGCACCGTGTCGATGGCCTCGCGCTGCACGGACAGCACGCCGGTGGAGACGACGTCCAGGATGATGTTGACGATGTGGTCGTCCAGCAGGTTGACCTCGTCGATGTACAGCATGCCCTTCTTGCCGGCCTCCTCCAACAGCCCCGGCTGGGTCCGCGCCTCGCCCCGCATCAGCGCGTCCAGCTCCCAGCCGCCCAGCACCCGGTCGTCGGTGGCGTTGATCGGCAGGGTGACCGGCAGCTCGCCCCCGGTCAGCAGCGAGAAGGCCCGCACCACCGTGGACTTGGCGGTGCCCCGCTGCCCGCTGATGAGGACACCGCCGATCCGCGGCGCGATGTAGTTGAGTTCGAGCGCGCGCTTCAGCTCGTGCTGCCCGACCACGTGGCTGTACGGCAGAATGTGCACGTCCGAGCCGTCGAGCGCACCGGTCACGACGCGCTGCCCGGTGTCCAGCGGAAGGTCACCTGGAGCTGTGCCTCGGCCCCCGACTTCACCAGGAACGCGCCGAGTTCGGCGTCGAGCTTGATGGACAGCTGGAGTTCCACCTCGTCGGGGGTCAGCCCCTCCCCGAGGTCGTGGAGCCGGCCCGCCGCCTGCCGGGCGCAGCGCCGGGCCAGTTCCAGACCGTCGCCGTAGACGTCCCGGGCCACCGCCAGCACGCGCTCCGCGGCGTTCTCCCGGGTGTCGATCCCGTCGTACATGTCCGCCAGGCCGCCGGGCAACGGCGCGGTGTCGACCTCCACGTAGATCGGCACCTGTTGGTCCTGGCCGTCCGCGGCCACCCTTGTCACGATCGCCATGCAGCACTTCCCCCGTTGGAGAGCCGGAATACTCTCCTTACCTTCCCCAATTCTGGCGCGCCATCAACAGCCTTGTGGTCAACGGGCGTTGATCGGTCCCCGCGGGAAGTCGGCGTCGGCGGCGCTGCGCACCCGGCGGGCGATGTGCGGGATGAGGAGGTGCAGGTCGGCGCAGTACACGGACGGATTGCGGAATCCCTCGACCGGGCGGTAGCGGTGCGCGTAGTTGCCGCCCCCGCACACCTCCGCGAGCGGACAGGTGAGACAGGTGGGGGAGAGCGCGTCGGTGCCCAACTGCCGTGCCACCACGCCCGGATGGTCCAGGACGTCGTCGAAGGTGTGGTCGAAGACGTTGCAGCCCGTCGCGGGCGCCCCGGCATACGCGGTCTTCAGCGAGTCGACCTGCTCGATGGTGCCGTCGGTGTCGACGACGACGGCGACCACGGGCGCGTTGCCCACCGCCTCGGCACGGCAGGGCACGCCGAGCAGCAGGGCGATGATCTCGTGGAACAGCCGTACCGGCACGGCCCGTTCACCGGCGTCGAACCACAGGTCGAAGAGGCGGACGAGCCAGTCGCCGTAGGGATGCGGGCCCTTCGCGGCGGGCGGGAACGCGTGGTTGGCGTGCGGCAGCAGCAGATCCATCGAAGGGGGTTCGAACGCCGTCAACGACGTGTAGACCTCGGCGGGATCGGAGTCCGGGTCGATCACGCTGAGGATGCCCGCGTACGCCTCCGGACGGCCGCGCAGCACCCGCAGCCCGGCCACGGTCTTCGCCCACGAGGAGCGGCCCGCGTGGTCGCGCCGGTGCCGGTTGAGCCAGGGGGTGCCGCCGTCCAGGCTCACCCCGATCCGTACGCCCGCGTCGGCGAGTTCGGCCACCGCGTGCTCGGTGAGCAGGGTGCCGTTGGTCTGCACGGAGGCGTCAACAGCGCAGCTTCGGCCACAGCGGTCGCGGACCGCCTCACGCACCGCGCTGACCTGGGCGACGAGGTTCGACACCCCGGCCAACAGGGGTTCCCCGCCGTGCAAATTGATCTGGAGGGACGTCAGTTGGTGGGTCGCGGCGTGCTCGGCGATCCGGGTCGCGGTGCGTTGGACGACGGCGGGGGAGACCCGGTTCGGGCGGTCCCGCCAGCTGCTGTCGGCGCCCTCGTAGACGTAGCAGTAGGTGCAGGCGAGGTTGCAGCGGCCGTTGACCTTGAGGACGAACTGCCGGAAGGGCACGGCCCGCAACCCGGACCGC
The DNA here is from genome assembly GCF_042721125.1 of Streptomyces sp. NPDC058469. Taxonomy (NCBI): domain Bacteria; kingdom Bacillati; phylum Actinomycetota; class Actinomycetes; order Kitasatosporales; family Streptomycetaceae; genus Streptomyces; species Streptomyces sp. NPDC058469. Next base: position 34,434 of record NZ_JBHXME010000088.1, on the reverse strand, counting down.
CGTAACGCCGCGACGTCGAGTTTCTCAAGGGGCCACAGGGCGGTCACAGTTGGTACGGGCCGTCCTCGTAGAAGGCCATCGCGGGTTCGCCGCGCAGCATCCGGGGCAACAGGCCACTGGCCACCGCGGCGAGCACCGGATGCGATGACTGACGGGACAGGGCTCTCAGATCCAGATCCGCGAAGTCGGGCAACAAGCCGCCCGGCCCCCGCTCGCCCAGCCCGGAGGGGCCGTCCCCTTCTCTTCCCCGCACGATCTACCTCTCCAGGAAGGCCGAAGTCCCCCTTGGGCTACGGAACTCGGCCATGCTAGCGGCCCTGGGACCCGGGAGACTCCCGTTGCGGATGGTCCGTACGACTCACATTTCGGTGGTCCCTGCGACTCACGTCGTGAGCGGCTCGAAGTCCCAGTACGGACGCTCCCTGCGGCGCACGGACAGGGTGTGCGGATGCTGTGGCCCGAGGGTGTCGGAGAGTTGCTGGAGTGCCTCGTTCTCCAGCTTGGTGGCCTCCTGGCCGCGGCGCAGCGCCCGCTGGTCACCGGCGAGGGCGGCCTTGCAGGACAGCGTCAGCGGATGGGTCTCGCCCAGGGTGGCGCGCGCCGACTCCAGGACGACGCGGCTGAGTTGGGCCGCGCCTTCCTCGTCGCCGGCCAGACTCCGCGCACCGCTCGCGTTGAGCGCCGCCCCGAGCGCCCACGGATGGGTGGAGCCGACCGCCGCACTCATCCGCGTCAGCGCCAGTTCGGCGATCCGCAGCGCCTCGTCGCGCTCCCCGTACTCCCACAGCGCGAGCCCGACATTGCCCAACGTGCCCACGGCATAGGGGTGTTCGGGACCCACCAGACGGGCGTAGTCCTCGGCCACGGTGGCCGCCATCTCCCGGGCCTGCTCCAGATTGCCGTGCTCGCGGTTGAAGGTCGCGAAGTCGGCCTGCACCATGAGCGCGTCGGGATGGCGCTGTCCCTGCCGCTGCACGAACCGCTCCACCACACTGCGCATCAGTGACTCGGCGCCCAGCAGATCACCGGTGCGCCGCATGCACAGCGCCAGATTGTGCTCGGCGAACAGGGTCTGCGGAGTGAACCGGTCCATCGCCTGCCGGTGGGCGCGGACGTTGAGCTCCTGCCGTGAGGTGGCCTCCTCGTAGCGGCCGAGCAGCCGGAGCATCCAGGCGTAGAACATGCCGGAACGCAGGGTGAGATGGTGGCGCGGGTTCAGCAGCCGCTCCCGGATCAGCAGGATGTCGCGGTGCAGCAGCAGCGATTCCTCGTACCGGCCAAGCAGGCTGGTGACGACGGCCAGGTTGCCGCGGTCCTGGAGGGTGCGGGGGGCCTCGGCGCCCAGGGTGTCGGAGTACGCGTGGACGCACTCCTCGAACATCTGGTGGGCCTCGTCGTAGCGGCCCAGCGACACCAGCGTTCCGGCCAGGCCGTTCTTGGCGCGCAGCAGATCGGGGTCGTCGTCGGCGCGGGTCTCCGTGAGCTGGTCCAGGACGGCACGGCCGACGGCCTCCGCCTCGCGGTAACGGCCGCTGCGCCGCAGCATGTTGGCGTGGTCGTGGGTCAGCACCAGCATGTCCCGCTCGTCCGGCTGCAGCCGGGTGCGCCAGCGGGCGACGGTCTGCTCGCACAGGCGCAGCGCGGCCCGGTTCTCGCCCCGTACCCGCATGTAGTCGATGCAGTTCAGGACCAGTTGGCGGACCACGGGCTCACGGCTGTCCAGGGCGCCCGCGGTCTCCAGGTGCGGGATCAGCTCCGCGTACCGCGTCCACTCACGGGTGTCGTTGGGCCGGCGCGGGTCGGCGCCCGCGAGCAGCGTGCAGGCGATCGTGGACAGCGCCTCGCGGCGGTCCTCGGTGAGGGTGCTGAGCAGGAAGCTGTGGTAGAGGCGGTGCATGGACACGCGGTCCACGGCCGGCTCGGCCTCCGAGGACTCGACGTAGTCCAGCCGGACCGCGGTGGACTCCGAGAGTCTGCGCAGCGCCGTGTGCCAGCGGATCGGGTCGGCGGCGAGCGCGGCCAGATGGGCCGGCAGGTCGGACGGGTGGGCGGCCTGCATCAGCCGGACCGGGATGGCGTCCGGCGAGAACAGCGCGAACAGGTGCAGCAGCTCCACCGCTTCGGGGTTGTTCTCCTGCAGCGTGTTCAGAGTTATCGACCAACTGGTCTGGAAACCCATCGGGTAGTCCGAGGAGATCCGGATACCGATCTGGCTGGCCTCGCCGCGCCGGATCATCGCCACATAGTCCTTGGCCGGCATGACGTTGGCGTCCAGCCAGGCCGCCGTCTGCGCCAGCAGCAGCGGCAGGTCCTGTACGGCGTCGGCGAGATCGTCGGCCTCGGCCTCGGTGAGCCGCTGGGCGCGGCGGCGGGCGTAGGCCACGCTCTCGGGACGGCGGAAGGGCTGCACCTCGATCTCGGTGACACTGCCCGCGGCGGCCCAGTCCTGGGTGAGGGTGGTGATCAGGACATGGCCGTTGCCCTCCGGGAGCAGGTCCTCGATCTGCTCCATGTCGTCGGCGCTGTCCAGCACGAGCAGCCAGCGGCGGAAGGGCCTGCCGGTGCGCAGCGCCTCGTGCACCGCGCGGATCCGCTCGCCCAGCTCCTGCCCGACCGGCAGTTCCAGACGCGGCGCCAACTGCGCGAACTGCTCACGGGCCGGCGCCCGGAACCGCGCCCCCACCCACCACACGATGTCGTAGTCGTTGCCGAACCGGTGCGCGTACTCGATGGCGATCTGGCTCTTGCCGACGCCCGAGATACCGCGCAGCGCGACCCGGGCGCCGCCGCGTCCGCCCTCCTCGAAGCGCGCGTGCAGCTTCTCCAGGATGGCGTCGCGGCCGGTGAAGCGGACATTGCGGCGCGGCACGTTCCACACCGCGGGCGGGTCGTTCGGGAAGCGCGGCGCGGTGCCGCTCACCGGTCCGGTCGCGGTGGCCGCGTCCAGGTCCAGGCGGCGCAGGATACGGCGCCGGGCCTCGCGCGAATCGAGGTCGCGCAGATCGACCGGGCGCAGCGGGGCGGCCGTTGCGGGCAGCGCCCGGGTGGCCACACTGACCGCCGAGAACCGGTCGACGTGCGGCGGCACCACCTCGTGCAGCGCCTGCGTCCACTCGGCGTCGGTGCGCGGGCCCAGCGAGAAGTACCAGTCGTCGAGGACCAGCAGGACCCGGCCCGGCGCCTGCAGCAGATTGCGCAGCGCGTCGGCGAGGGACATCTCCTTCGGCGGGTCCCAGCGCAGCAGGGTCGTCTCGTGCCCCAACTGCTCCAGCTGGTGGGCGATCCAGGTAGCCCACGGCCGGTTGAATCCCGCGTAGCTGATGGTGAAGTGCTCGTGGGACTCGGCGCCCTTGGACCTGTCGGTCATCCGACCGTCTCCCCTTACACCGAAATGGACTCATTGACTGCGTTTTAACCGTTTCGCGTGATTTCGCGTGCACCCTAGTCGATGCGCGGTCAGTCCTCGGGCATTACCGCTTTCAGCCGTCGGGCCGCGTGCCGCACCAGTTGTTCCAGATCCGCGCAGTACACGGAAGGGTGCAGGAAGCCCGTCCCGGCGGAGTAGCGGTGCCCGTAGTTGCCGCCGCCGCACACCCGCCCGACCGGACACGCCCGGCACTCGTCCGCGAGCCCCTCGACGCCGAGTTGACGGGCCACGATCCCGGGATGGTCGAGCGCCTCGTCGAAGCTGTTGCCGAAGACGTCGAACCCGGTCGCGGTGGCGCGGTCGTAGGCGAGGTTGAGGGAGTCGATCTGCTCGACCGCGCCGTCCGTGTGGACGACCACCGCACAGGTCGGTGACAGTCCCACGGACTCGGTGGCGCTGGGGACGCCGAGCAGCAGCGCCACGATCTCGGTGAACAGCCTTACCCGCGGCTGTGTTCCGTCCGGCGGGCCGTCCCACCACAGGTCGAAGGCGGTGGCCAGCCAGTCGCCGTACGGCGTGGGGACGGCCCGCTGGGCGCGTGCGTGGCGGGGTGGGCGGGGGGCCAGGCCCGGGGGCGGGTTGGACCAGTTGGCGTGCGGCAGGAGCAGGTCGAGGCGGGGCGGGCGCAGCGCGGCCAGGGAGGAGTAGACGTCCTTGGGGTCGCTGGTGATGTCGATGGCGCAGAGGATCCCGGCGTACAACTCGGGACGGTCCGCCAGCAGGCGCGCGGCCCGTGCGGCGGCCGGCCAGGAGGACCGCCCCGCGTGGTCCACCCGGCGCCGGTTCAGTACGGCGGTGCCGCCGTCCAGGCTCAGCCCGACCCGGACGTTCGCGTCGGCGAGCCGGTCCAGGGTCCGCTCGGTGACCAGCGTGCCGTTGGTCTGCACGGTGGTCCGCAGCGCGGTGCGGGAGGGTAATTCGGCGCGCACGGCGGCCGTGTAGGCGAGCGCGGCGTCGGGCCCGGACAGCAGCGGTTCGCCGCCGTGCAGATCGATGCGCACCTCGGACAGCCGGTGGGCGACGGCGTGTTCGGCGATCCGGCGGGCGGTCTGCCGCATGACATCCGGGCTCACCCGGGCGGGCCTGCCCTTCCAACTGGCGTCCCTGCCCTGGTAGATGCAGCAATAGGTGCAGTCGAGATTGCAACGGCCGTGCACTTTGAGCACGAACTGCCGGAAGGGGAAGGCCCGTTGCCCCGCGCGCCGCAGGGCCGCCACATCGAGCGCGGCATGCGGCCACGGCGCGAGTTCCCGGTCCCTGGCCGTCCGTAAGGTGTGATCCGGCACCCCGTGCACAGCATCGCCTCCCGTCGGCCGGCGCTCTGCCGCCCCTATCGTTCTGCCCCGGGGGAGTCCTCGTGATACGCGACGAGGCCCCCGTCGGCATGGCAGGACCGAGCCAGCAGGGTGGCGAGCACCGCGCCCAGCACAGGGTGGTCCACCCGCGCCCGCAGCGCGGTCAGATCGACCCCGGTGAAGTCGGGCAGCGGCCTGCGGTCGCCGTCCGGGTGCCGGTCGGGTCCGCCCGGCTCATACGGCACGGCCCGCTGCCGCCCGGCCGGTTCCGCTACCTCGCGCTCTTCTGTGTCGTGGCGCGCCGAGTCCGCTCCGGTGTAGTCGGGCAGCGGCCCGCGGTTACCGTCCGGGTGCCCGTCGGGCCCGACCGGTTCGTACCGCACGGTCCGCTGCCGCCCGGGCGGTTCGGCCGTCCCGCGCTCTTCTGTGTCGTGGCGCGCCGAGTCCGCTCCGGTGTAGTCGGGCAGCGGCCCGCGGTCGCCGTCCGGGTGCCCGTCGGGTTGGCCCGGTTCGTACCGCACGGCCCGCTGCCGCCCGGGCGGTTCCGCCACCTCGCGTTCCTCCACGTCGCGCCGCGTCAGCTCCGCCACCCCGTACTCCTCCACGTCGTAGCGCGCCAAGTCCGCCACCCTGCACTCCTCTACGTCGTCGCCCCGAGCGCGGTCATGCGCTCGACCGTGGACTGTGCCTGTGGTCCCTGCGCCGCCCCGGCGCGCTGCCACAACTCCCAGGCGGCCTGGTACGACTTGAGCGCCCGCACCGGACCGGCCGTCCGTTCCAGGACCGCGCCGCGCTGGTGGTGCGCCTGCGCGGCGAGCAGCGGCTCACCGGCCCGCAGCGCGCTGCGCACACCGTGGTGGTACGACTCCGCCGCCAGGTCCAGCCACTCCGGCGCCCCGGTCGCCCCGGCCAGCGTCAGCAGCACCTCGCCGCGCTCCAGCCAGGCCAGCGCGGCGACACGGTCCGCCCGTGCGCCGCGTGCCGCGCGGGCCAGGATCCACTCGGCCTCGTGCAGATCGGTGCCCGCCCCACCCGCCGCGTGATGCCGGCGCAGCGCCTTGCCGAACAGCAACTGCCGTTCCGCCAGCCGGGGTTCACCGCCCGCGGTCAGGGCCAGCGCCGCGCGCAGCTCCCGCACCGCCTCGGCGGCCACCACCAGTCCGCCGCCGCTCTCGACCCGGGCGAGCAGCACCTCGCCGCGGCCCGCCAGCAGCTCCGCCCGGACCGGGTCGTCGCGCTGCACCAGATCCTGTGCCTGGGCGAACACCCGGTCGGCGGCGTCGAGTTCGGCGGGGTCGGCGGTGTAGCGGTAGCGGGCGCTGTGGGCTTCGGCGAGTCGGCGCAGGGCCAGCGCCCGTAACTCGGGGCTCACGTCCCGGACGTCGGCCACCGCCTCGTGCAGCGCCTCCAGAACCCCGGTCGCCCCGCTGTCGGCGGCCGCGACGGCCCGCGCCTCGGCCAGGTCCAGCAGGGCCCGGCAGCGTACGGCGGAGGTCGCGCCCGCGCCGCCGGTGAGCCGTACCCCCCGCTCCAGATCGGCCGCCGCCCGCAGGGCCAACGTCCGCGCCTCCTCGGCCGAGTCGCGGACCCGCGCGTCCCCGGCGAGGGCCAGGAGCCTGCGTCCCCGGGCCAGCACGGCGGCGTCGGAGGGGGACGTACCGCCGTTCGTCACGTCGCGCTCCTCGTCATCGGACGGTCGGATGCGTGCGTATGCGGTCGAGAAAGATCGAGAAAGGTCGTGGACGGTCAGGTCACTGTCCATGACAGTACGCGGCTACCGACCGGTCAACAGCGCTTTCCGGCCGCCGGAGACCGATCACGACCGGTCACTCCGAGCCGGATCCCGCCAAGTTCCCGCAACACTGGCGGTCTAGACTCTGCCCCCAGTGGCCTGCGACCGTGGCCGAGAACGGGCAGTTTCTGCCAAACCCGAAGGGTATTCGGCGTTTTGATACGGATAGATTCAGTCACCAAGCGGTACCCGGACGGCACGGTGGCGGTCGACCAACTGTCCTTGGACATACCGGACCGCTCGATCACCGTCCTCGTCGGCCCCTCCGGCTGCGGCAAGACGACCACCCTGCGCATGATCAACCGGATGATCGACCCCAGCGAGGGCACGATCCTCCTCGACGGCGCGGACATCACCAAGCAGCCGGTCAACACGCTGCGCCGGTCGATGGGTTACGTCATCCAGAACGCCGGGCTCTTCCAGCACCGCACGATCGTCGACAACATCGCGACCGTGCCCCGCATGCTCGGCTGGGGCAAGGAGAAGGCCAGGGCGCGGGCCACCGAACTCATGGAGCGGGTGGGCCTCGACGCCGCCCTCGCCAAGCGGTACCCGTACCAGCTCTCCGGCGGCCAGCAGCAGCGCGTCGGCGTCGCCCGCGCCCTCGCCGCCGACCCGCCCGTCCTCCTCATGGACGAGCCCTTCTCCGCCGTCGACCCCGTGGTCCGCAAGGGCCTCCAGGACGAACTCCTCAGGCTCCAGGAGGAGTTGGGCAAGACCATCGTCTTCGTCACCCATGACATCGACGAGGCCATCAAGCTCGGCACGATGGTCGCGGTCCTGCGCACCGGCGGCAAACTCGCCCAGTTCGCCCCGCCCGCCGAACTGCTCTCCGACCCCGCGGACGCCTTCGTCGAGGACTTCCTCGGCACCGACCGCGGCATCCGCCGCCTGTCCTTCTTCTCCTCGGCGGGCCTCGACCTCAAGACCTCCCCGATCATCGCCCTCGACTCCACCGCCGAGCAGATCGCCGAACGCACCACGCCCGACGTGCCGTACCTCCTCGTCACCGACCTGGACGGCAAGCCGCTGGGCTGGAGCGAGCCGGGCGCCCTCACCGCCGGGGCCGTCGACACCGCTCAACTCCTCGCGTACGGCCGCCCGTTCGAGGCCGACAAGGACTCGCTGCGGGCCGCGCTGGACGGGGCGGTGCTGTCGCCGACCGGGTGGGCGGTCGGTGTGGACGGCACCGGGCGCGTGGTCGGCGTCGTCTCGCAGGGGGCTGTCGGCGAGGCGATCCGGAGTGCGCACGCGGCGGGTCGCAGCGGCGCGAGGGTCGCCGGATGAACGACTGGTTCCGCATCCCCAGCGACCTCCAGAACAGCTACCTCGGTCTGATCGGCCTGCACCTGCGCGAGGCCGTCATCCCGGTCCTCGTCGGCCTGGTGGTGGCGCTGCCCATCGCCCAACTGTGCGTGCGGCTGCGCTGGTTGTACCCGCCGGTGCTCTGGGTGACGACCGTGCTCTACGCGATTCCCTCGCTGGCCTTCTTCGTCGTCCTCATCGACTACACCGGCCAGACCGAGACCACCGTGATGATCCCGCTCGGCGTCTACAGCCTCGTGGTGTTCGTCCCGGCGATCGTGGACGGCGTCCGCTCGGTGCCCCAGGAGACCCTGGACGCGGCCACCGCGATGGGTCTTGGGCCCGTACGCCGGTATCTCCAGGTGCAGTTGCCGATCGCCGTGCCCGCGATCATCGCCGGACTGCGGGTGGCGACCGTGTCCAGCATCTCCCTCGTCAGCGTCGGCATGCTGATCGGCAACCAGGGCGCGCTGGGCAACCTGCTCAACGACGGTCAGATCTACCACCAGCCACGCCTGATCTGGCTCTCCGTGATCACCACGGCCGTCCTCGCCATCGTCGTGGACGCCGTCCTGGTCGCCGTACGCCTGCTCCTCACGCCCTGGATGCCGCGCGGTACCCGCAAGGCCCGCCCCGCCGAGGACCGGCCGGAACCGGCCGAACTCGTACTGGAGGACGCAGCCCGGTGAACGTACTCCACTACATCAACTCCTTCTTCAGCGACAGCACCCACTGGCACGGCTACGACGGCATTCCCACCCGTCTCGTCGAGCACATCCGGTACTCGCTGATCGCGCTCGCCATCGCCGCCGCCATCGGCCTTCCCATCGGCCTGCTGACGGGCCACACCGGACGCGGCGGCAACACCCTCTCGCTCATCGCCACCGCCGCCCGCGCCCTGCCCAGCTTCGGCCTGCTGGTGCTGATGTTCGTGCTGATCGGCTTCGGCCTGGTCCCGGTGATGATCCCGCTGGTCGTCCTCGCCGTACCGCCGATCCTGGTCACCACATACGAGGCGATGCGCTCCGTCGACCCGTCCCCGGTCGACGCGGCCCGCGGCATGGGCATGAACGAGGCGAACGTCCTGTTCCAGGTGGAACTCCCGGTCGCCCTCCCGCTGATCCTCAGCGGCCTGCGCTCGGCCGCCATCCAGATCGTCTCCACGGCCACCATCGCGGCCTACGTCAGCCTCGGCGGCCTCGGCCGCTACATCATCGACGGCCTCTACCAGAAGAACTACGAGAAGGTCGTCGGCGGTGCCACCCTGGTCGCCGGGATGGCCCTGATCACGCTCGGAGTCTTCTGGGGCATCGCGCGACTCGCGGTGTCACCCGGAGTCCGTAGGAGCAACTGAGCCCCGCCGAACGCAAGAAGAGGGGGGAGGCCCGAGACCTCCCCCTCTTTCTGTGAGTCCCTCTATGCGTGCTCTCAGTTCTCCGTACGCGCCAGCGCCAGCTCCAGTACGACCAGCAGCGCGTCCCGCACCGAGCCGCGCTCCCGTGCATCGAAGGCGAGGACCGGGACGCGCTCGTTGACGTCCAGGGCCCAGCGGACCTCGTCGAGGGAGTGCTCGATCTTGCCGTCGAAGGCGTTCAGGGCGACCGCGAACGGGATCTGCCGGTGCTCGAAGTAGTCGACCGCCGCGTAGCAGTCGTCGAGCCGGCGGGTGTCGACGATGACGAGACCGCCGACCGCGCCCTCCACGATGTCGTCCCACATGAAGCCGAACCGGTCCTGCCCGGGCGTACCGAAGAGGTACAGCTTCAGGGTCGGGTCGATGGTGATGCAGCCGAAGTCCATCGCGACCGTGGTGGTGGTCTTGCGCGGGGTGTGGGACAGGTCGTCCACGCCCGCCGCGACCTCGGTGATGGCGGCCTCGGTGGTGAGCGGCTCGATCTCGGAGATCGCGCCCACGGTGGTGGTCTTGCCCACGCCGAAGCCGCCCGCGACGACCATCTTCACCGGCAGCGGCGGTCGTACGACGGTCTGCGCAGCCGCACCGCGGGCGACCGGTTCAGTCGGTGTCACGGAGTACTCCCCGGGAGTTGGGGATGGCGCGGAGGCCATCGATGACCCTTCGCAGGACGGTTGCGTCATGGGTGATGTCGGTGTTCGGCACGTGCACCGTCAACTGCCCGGCGGCACGCAGGTCCTCGGCGAGGACCCGCACCACGTTCAGGTGCAGCCGCAGCCGGGCCGCGATCTCCGCGAGGGACTGCGGCTGCCGGCAGGCGGCGACGATGTCGTGCTGCTCGAAGGAGAGCCGGTCGAGCACATCGAGCCCGGCGGCCGTGGCCACCACCTGGGTCTCGACCGGGATCGGCCGCCCGGAGGCGGCCGCGTCACCGCCCGCCACCCGGCCGGCGGTGACCAGGAACGGCCGTACGGCGGAGGGCTTGCGCACCGGATCGCGACCCGGGGGTGTGGCCCCGTCCGCGCCGGCACCGTTCGGAGTGCGGCCGTCGGGCATGAGTGGCTGTTCCTCTCTCGACCGGTCGGGGACCGGTCACCGAGCCGAAGCGGCGCCGACGCTGTTCTTCAGCTGGAGTACCAGCTGGGGGTTGAGCGCGGAACCGGCACGGTTGGCGAACAGCGTCATCTCGTAGGCGATGTTGCCGAGCTTGGCCTCCTTGTCGGTGACGACGCCGAGGACGGCGCCGCTGCCGATCGCGGAGACGAGGACGTGGCCGCCCTCCAGGTCGATGATGACCTTGTTCAGGCCGCCGAGGCCGTAGTTGCCCGAGGCTCCGGCGGCCAGGCTGGTGATGCCGGAGACGATGGCCCCGAGCCGCTCCGAGTGGGCGTGTTCACGCAGTTCGGCCACGGCGATCAGCAGGCCGTCGGAGGACACCGCGATGGCGTCGACGACACCCGCGGTCTCGGTCGCGAAACGGTTGAGCAGCCAGTTGAAATCGGCCGCGGCTGCCTGCAGATCGGCCGGCGTGGTGCCCCCCGTGGGAGTGTCACCTGTCGACGTACTCACTGCTCCGCTCCTTTCGGGAGGTGGTTCCGGTCGTGCGGGTGGTTCGCGTCCGGAGGGCGCAGGCCCGTGAGGGTGTCGCTGTCGCGATGCGCTTGCTCCACGGCGGCCTCGAACTCTTCGAGGGCCGAGCGGACGGCGTCCGCGTCGGCGTAGCGGAAGGTCTCACCGAACATCGTGATGCCGACGACGGCCGCCACCACCGGGTTCTCGACCGTCAGGACC
>NZ_JBHXME010000088.1:0-23400 GCF_042721125.1 Streptomyces sp. NPDC058469 | reverse complement strand
CGGTGGCGGACTCGTCCGCCGGGGCGTGGTGGGTGACGGGCGGCACCGCTGCGGCGGCCGTCGGCGCCGTCTCGTACCGGGAGACCCTGCGGGGGAGCGGGGTGGGCTCGTCATCGGCGCGCAGGTGCTCGGGAGCGATCGGCTCGGGCCTGCTCAGGGTGATCGACGGCCGTGGACCGGAGTCCGAGGCGGCCCAGGAAGGAGCCGGACGGGCTTGGTCCTGGGCCGGGTCGACGGCACCCGCCCCCGCGGCGGCGGACGCGAGCGCTTTGTCCGACCCCGTGTGTTCTCCCGCCGAACCGCCGGGGGCCAGCGCGCTCATGCGCAGCAGCAGCGTCGCCGGGATCGTGATCTCGGCCGTCACGCCGCCGCCCGGGGTGCGGGCGAGGGTGACGTCGATGTCCCAGCGGCGGGCGAGCGTACCGACCACGAACAGGCCCAGCACCTTCGTCGGCACCAGGTCGAGACGTTCACGGCGGATCAGGCGGGCGTTCTCCTCGGCGATGCGATCGGCGCTCATCCCGAGACCGTGGTCGGCGACCACGATCAGCGCGTCGTCGCCGTCGGTCCGTACGACCACCTCGACGGGGCTGCCCGCGGGCGAGAACGAGACCGCGTTCTCCAGGAGTTCGGCCACCATCAGCGTGAGGTCGCCGATGATGTCGGGCTCCACCATGACCACGGTGTCGGCCCGCAGGCCCACCCGCTGGAAGCCCTCGATCTGGCCGAGCGCGGCCCGTACGACGTTGGTGAGTTCGGTGGGTCCGCCGTCCAGCACGGTCTCGCGGATGCCGGCGAGCAGCATCAGACTGTCCGCGTTGCGGCGCAGGCGGACGGCGATGTGGTCGATGGAGTAGAGGCGCTCCAGCAGCGCCGGGTCCGTCTCGCCCCGCTCCACCGCGTCGATCAGGGCGAGTTGACGGGTCGTCAGGTTGCTGACGCGGCGGCCGACGTTGCCGAACATCTCGGCGACGTTGCGTCGGCTGACCACCTGGCGGGCCAGCAGCGCGGCGGCCGTGGTCTGCACGTGGTTGAAGGCCTCGGCGAGGTCACCGATCTCGTCCTTCGCGGTGACCGGCATGTCGCGCAGCAGCGGCGGACCGTCGTCCTCGGCGTCGTCGTCGGCGACGCGGGCGAGTTCACGGCCCGCGACCTCGGCGACCTGCTTCGCGGCAACGGTGAGGGCCTGCACCGGGCGGACCACCGAGCGGCGCACGATCACCACGAAGCCGAGCCACAGCGCGAAGCCGAGCAGCGAGAGGCTCAGCAGCAGTCCGGCGCGCCAGGAGGCGGAGGAGGACGCGCTGTCGGCGCGGGCGGCGATCTGGGCGATGAGCGAGCCGGTGATCTTCAGGCGGCCCGCGGCCTGTTGCGGGTAGGAGGGGTAGTCGCTCATGGCGTCCGCGAAGGCCTTGCGGACGGCAACGGGCGACTCCGCCTGCAGCCCGCTGGGGTCGATCTGCAGCTCGGCGTAGGCCTCGGCGATCAGCCGCTGCGCCGGGGTGTGCTCGATCCCGGAGAGCTGGTCGGCCTGGTCCTCGGTGGCGAACCGGGCGAACCTGGCGGCCTGGTAGGTGTAGAGGTCGTAGGAGCCGACCGCGTTGTTGAACTCGATGAGCGCGTTGCTGTCACCGGTCGTCGCCGAGAACACGCTGGTCTCGAACGAGCTGTGGGCGGCGTCCGCCCGCAGCACGGAGTCCAGCAGGTTGCCGGTGAAGGTGGTGGCGAGGTTCGCGTTGTGTTCGAGGTCGAGCCCGTCGATCAGACTGTCGGAGGCGCTGGTGTACGCCGGGTCGATGTTGTCGGCGGGCAGATAGCTCTGCTCGACGGTGTCGCGCAGCGTCTCCAGGCCGTTGATCTCCTTCAGCGCCTGGGCCTCGTTGTCCGGCAGCCGGTCGCCGAAGGTGTCGCGCACTTTCTCGACCTGCTTGTCCACGGCCGACTGGGCCGTCCGGTAGGCGCGCTGCGAGGGTGTACCGCCGTCGTTGGTGGCCTCGAAGCGGACGGAGAGCAGGATGGCCTGCTGGTGCTCCATCTCCACGAGGTTCACCAGCTGGGCGACCTGCCCGCTGTCACGCACCAGTTGGGCCGCGTCGCTCGCGTCCGTCGACTGCCCGACCTCATCCGAGATGAGATACGCCAGCAGCACCGCGACCACCGCGAGCGGTACGCCGACGAGCAGATTGAGCTTGCGCCTGAAGGGCCAACGGTCTGCGAAGCCCCGTATGGACACCAGGCCTCCTTCGTGGGGTGTTGTCACGGTACGCGCAGCGACACACGTGACTGTTTTTGATCGAAGCGGCCCCCGCACACCGCTGTGACCGACGCCAACTCCGGGGAGACTACCGCCTCATCGAACGATCAAGCGCGTCGCCCTACGTCAAGAATCAATTACAAAGCGACCGTGTTCGTGACCGGTCTGTTTACGTTGCCTTCACAACTGGGCACTCATTGAGGCCAATCGGTGACCAGACTTCTCTTGACTGACCGAGAACCGGCTGGATTGGATCAGCGGAGTGCGGCTTTCACGCTCCGCGCGTGGACGCCACAGCCATGCCTGCACGCCTGTGCCAACATCCGAACCCGGAACGGGAATTGTGACTTCTAAAGCGAAGAACAGCTGGTCCAGTACTAGGTACCCCGGCGCGGCGGCCATCGCCCTCGCCGCCACGGCTGCGCTTGTCACGGGATGTGGTTCGTCCTCCGACAGCAAGTCCGACAACCCCCTCTCGGGCGGCAAGGCCAGCGGTGACACCGTCGTCGTCGGCTCCAACAACTTCGCCGAGAGCATCCTGATCGCCGACATCTACGGCGAGGCCCTCAAGGCCAAGGGCGTCAAGGTCACTTACAAGCCGAACATCGGCAGCCGCGAGACGACCTACGGCCTGCTCAAGAACGGCACGATCACCGTGCTGCCCGAGTACAACGGCGCGCTGCTGGCCTACCTCGACCCGAAGGCCACCCCGGCGACCCTCGCCGCGACCACGGCCGCGATCGACGCCAAGCTGGACACCAAGCTGACGCTGCTGGACCCGGCGGCCGCGGAGGACAAGGACACGGTCACGCTCAACGCGGAGACCGCGAAGAAGTACAACCTCACGTCCGACTCCAGCATCGCGGACCTCAAGTCCATCGCCAAGGACCTGGTCATCGGCGCCTCGCCGGAGTTCCAGACCCGGCAGCAGGGCCTGCTGGGCCTGAAGTCCGTCTACGGCCTGGAGTTCAAGTCCTTCAAGGCGCTGGACGCGGGCGGTCCGCTGACGGCGGCGGCGCTGCAGAAGAACACCGTGCAGGCGGCCGACCTCTTCAGCACCGACCCGACCATCGTCAAGGAGAAGCACGTCACGCTCCAGGACCCGAAGAAGCTCTTCGGTTTCGAGAACGTGCAGCCCCTCGTCTACAAGAGCGGCCTCTCCGCGGCCGGCGTGGCCGCCCTCAACGCGGTCTCCGCCAAGCTCGACACGGCGACCCTGCTGGACCTCGACACCCAGGTCCAGTCCCAGAACAAGGACCCGCTGGACGTGGCGAAGGCCTGGCTGAAGACGGCCGGTCTGAGCTGACCTTCTCCGGCCGACGCGGGTGCCTCCGTTTCTCCGGGAGGCACCCGCGTCGTGCTGCGCGAAATCAGCGGCCGACGCCCGGTACGGGACGCTCAGTACCCGACGTGGAACGTCGCGTCCTGCTGATCCGTCGTCGTAGAGATCGGGTCGATGCGCAGGACGTAGTTGGAGTGCCGGATGTAGCGCGTCGGATTGTTGTACGACCGGAACGACGCCCAGGAGGAGTCGGCGAGCCCCGCGGTCCGGTAGAAGGTCGCGTCCCCGGCGAACGTCGACGTGCCGTCGTTCACGTCGAGTTGGAGCGCGTAGTCGTAGTGCCGCAGATAGCGGGTCGGGTAGTTGACCGACTGGAAGGACACCCCGGTCGAGTCCGCGAGGCCCGGTACCAGCTTCCACTGGGAGTCGGTGTACGGGTCGAAGGCGTACTCGTCGATCCGGCCCACGAAGTTGGAGTGGCGGACGTAACGGGCCGGGTAGTTGTAGGACTTGAGCCGGTTCCAGGCCGGAGTGCCCCACTTCGCCACCAGGTTGGTGTACTCGGTCGTGGTGATCGGCTGGATGCCGCAGTGCTTGGAGTTGAGCGGCTGGGTGTAGAGCTTCTGGTCGACGGCCGTCCAGGTGCCGGCGGCCAGGCTGCTGGTCTGCCAGGCGTAGAAGACGCCGTTGGGGTCCCAGGTGTCACCCCAGAGGTACCAAGTGGAGCTGGAAGCAAGGGACTTGACCAACGTCGGCGCCTCGGTGCCGTTGTGCGAGACCGCCGTGCTGAACTCGGTGAAGCTGCCCGGGTCCAGTGACGAGGACTTCGCGCCGACCAGGGTCGAACTCTTCTTGAAGTAGAGGTAGTTGACACCGTTCACGCCCACGGCCAGGTCGCCGTCGATGACGTCGTAGCCGGGGTCGAAGAACACCTGCGGATCACCGGCGGTCACGAAGTCGCTGGTGTAGTTGACCATGATGACGTTGTGGCCGCTGTCGTTGACGGCCGAGTAGATCACGCCGTACTGACCCCGGCCCGCGTCCCAGAAGGACTCCGGCGCCCAGGCGTGGGTGTCCAGGTCGTGCACCTTCATCCGCCGGTAGCCCGTGAAGGTGCGCAGGTCGGTGGAGTCCCAGACGTGGATGTACTGGCTGACGTACGACCAGTCGGTGCCGTTGAGGTCGGTGGCGAGGACCACGAACGTGCCGTCCTGCTTGCGCAGGATGAACGGGTCGCGCAGGCCGAGGGACCCGGCGGTGGGGGTGGCGACGGGGGCGTTCTGGTTGAGCGGGGTCCACTGCAGACCGTCGGTGCTGACGGCGAGGTGCAGGCCGTAGTTGGCGCCCAGGAACGTCGGCGACTCGGTGAAGTAGCACATGACGTAAGCCGAGTTGGCCGCGGCCTGGGCGCTGCCCACGCCGAGCGTGAGGGCGCCGGTGGCCGCGAGGGGGACGGTCGCGGCCATGCCGAGGAACAGGCGGCGGGACGGGTGGGGGAGAGGGGGGACGGCCATGTGTTCTCCAGGGGGTGCGGGGCGGCCCATCGGTTCAGATCTGTTCGAAATCCCGAACCAGGTTCGGTGAGTCGATCAGAAGGTAGAGATGGGGCGCGTGTGCGTCAATCACACGGTCGCGCTTGGCCAATTCCCGTCGTTCACGTAGGAGTTGGCTGAGGCCGGCCTGTGTGGATCAGCGCCTCCCGCGGCGCCTCACACGCCCGCGCCCACGCCCAGTTCCGCCCGCGCCCGGGCCGCCGCCCCGATCGCCACCGCGTCACCGCCCAGCCGGGCCGGCAGCACCCGCACCGGGTGACCGCTCACCGGCGGCTCCAGCGCCAACGTCTCCCGTACGGCCGACTCGACCAGCGCCCAGGACCGGCTGACACCCCCGCCGATCACACACGTCGTGACATCCAGCAGCCCCGCCGTGATCAGCAGCGCACGGGCGACACCGCGCCCCAGCGCCGTGTACACGGCCTGCGCGTCCGGATCGCCCGACCGGGCCGCCTCGGCGACCTCACGGGCCGTCCGCGCATGCCCCGTCCGCTCCCCGTACCGCGCCGCGACCGACCGCCCCGACGCCAGCGTCTCCAGATGCCCGCGACCGCCGCATGTGCACGGCAGTTCGCCGAACCCGGGGACATGGCCGATCTCGCCCGCCGCCCCGCGGGGCCCCTCGTAAAGGGCGCCATTCAGCCACAGTGCGCCACCCACGCCGGTGCCGAGCGTCATTCCGAGCACGTTCTCCTCACCGGCGAC
Organism: Streptomyces sp. NPDC058469; assembly: GCF_042721125.1. Classification (NCBI taxonomy): domain Bacteria; kingdom Bacillati; phylum Actinomycetota; class Actinomycetes; order Kitasatosporales; family Streptomycetaceae; genus Streptomyces; species Streptomyces sp. NPDC058469. Next base: position 17,606 of record NZ_JBHXME010000088.1, on the reverse strand, counting down.
CGCGCCCCGCGCCACCTCGCCGCGCAGAAACGCGTTCACGTCGTTGTCGAGGAACGCCGGTACGCCCAGGGCCTGTTGGACGCCGGCCGTCACCTCGAACCCGGCCCAGTCGCGAAAGGAGTCGCTCGCCACGAGGATCCGCCCGGCCCGCACGTCCACGAGCCCGGCCGCGCCGACCCCGACCCCGAGCAACCGGGCAGGCGTACGGTCCAGCAGCAGCCGTAGCGCGGAGAGCGCGGCGTCGAGCATCGCGGTGCCGCCCTCGCTCGCCGGGGTCGGGACCTCCGTCCGGTCCAGGACGTCGAGTTGAGCCGTGCACAGCACGACCTGGGTGGTCGTGCCGCCGATGTCGACGCCGGCGACCACCTCGGGAGAGTCCGTCACGCGCCGGCCTCCGTCCCCAACGCCACCCGGCGCTCTCTGCGTTGACGCTGGAGCACGGGGTCCGGGACGGGCACGGCCGCGATGAGCCGACGCGTGTACTCGGTCTCCGGACGCAGCAACGTGCGCATGGTCGGCCCCTGTTCCTCGACCCGTCCGCCCCGCATCACGACGACCCGCCCCGCGAACTGCTGCACCACGGCGAGGTCGTGCGACACGAAGAGACACGCGAACCCGAGCTCTGCCTGCAACTCGGCGATCACTTCCAACACGGTCTGCTGCACACTCACGTCCAGCGCGCTCGTCGGCTCGTCCGCGACCAGCAGCCTCGGTTCGAGGACCAGCGCCCGCGCGAGACTCACCCGCTGCCGCTGCCCACCGGACAGCTCACGGGGCCCGCGCCGCGCCAACTCCCTTGGCAGCCGCACCAGTTCGAGCACATCGGCCACGCGCTCCCGCCGTTCGGCGGCGCCCATCCCACGCCGGTGCACCCGCAACGGCTCGGCCACACACTCCGCGACACTCATCCGCGCGTCCAGCGAGGCCACCGGATCCTGCAACACCACACCGACCCCGGCCAACAGGGCCCGCCGCGCCCGCCCCCGCGCCTTGCGCAGATCGGCCCCGAAGAGCGAAACGCCCCCCGACTCCGGCGCGACCAGCCCGAGCGCGACCCGCGCCGCCGTCGACTTCCCCGACCCGGACTCACCGACAAGCCCCACGGTCTCGCCGGCCCGCACGGTCAGCGACACCTCCTCCAGCGCACGCACGGCACGGGGCCCACGCCCGAACTGCACGGAGACATCCCGCAGTTCGACTACAGGAGCCGTCTCGATGTGCTCGTGTAGGGCACCCACCGGCTCGCTCACCGCCAGCCGAGGCACAGCCGCCAACAACCGCCGCGTGTACTCATGAGTGGGCCGCAACAGCACGTCCTCCACCGCCCCCGTCTCCACGACCTCCCCCTCCAGCATCACGGCGACCCGATCGGCGAAATCGGCGACGACCCCCATGTTGTGCGTGACCAGCAGCACCCCGGTCCCGGAGTCGGCGGCCAACGCCCGCAGCAGATCCAGGATTTCGGCCTGCACGGTGACGTCCAGCGCGGTGGTCGGCTCATCCGCGACCAGCAACCCGGGCGAGTTGGCGATCGCCATGGCGATGACGACCCGCTGCCGCTGCCCACCCGACAACTGGAACGGAAAGGCGGAGGCCCGCCGCTCCGGCTCGGGAATCCCGACCTTGCGCAGCAACGCGACAGCCTCAGTGGCCGCCTCCTGCCGGGAGACGTCCCGATGGTTCCGTACAACTTCCGCTATCTGCCTGCCGATTCGGGTCAGCGGATCAAGCGCGGTGGCCGGCTCCTGGAACACCATCGAAGCCGTACGCCCCCGCAGTCGAGCGAGTTCGGCCTCGCCGGCCCCCACGACATCCGTACCGCCGACCGAAACGCCCCCGGAAGCACGGGCGTTACTGGGCAACAGCCCGAGTGCGGCAAGCGCGACGGTCGACTTCCCGGACCCGGACTCACCGACGAGGGCGAGGGTCTCACCGGGCTCCACCCGCAGCGACACCCCACGCACGGCGGGCACATCACCGCTCTCGGTGGAGAAGGTGACGCCCAGGTTCTCGATCTCCAGGATGCTGTTCATCCCCGTCCCTTCACATCGAAGGCGTCGCGCAGCCCGTCGCCGATCGCGTTGAACGCGCACACGACGAGGATGATCGCGAGGCCCGGCGGCACGATCAGCCACCAGCGTCCCGAGTACGCGGCCGTCAGCCCGGCCGAGAGCATGCCGCCCCAGTCGGTCGACGGCGGCTGGACTCCCAGCCCCAGATAGGACACATAGGCGACGAGCAGAATCGCGTCGGCGACCTGGAAGGTGGCCGCGACGACGATCGTCGACACCGAGTTGGGCAGGATGTGCCGGGTGATGGCCCGGCTGTGCGAACCGCCGATGGCGCGCAGGGTCAGCACGTAGTCGCGACTCTTCAAGGTCAACGTCTCCGCCCGCACCAACCGCGAAGGCACGAGCCAGGACACCAGCCCCAGAATCACGATCAGTCCGGGCACACCCGGCGTGGTGATCGCCGACACGACCAGCAGAATGAACAGCGCCGGAATCGCGATCCCCGCGTCCACGACCCGCATCATCACGGCATCGACCCAACCGCCCGCATATCCGGCGACGGCGCCCCAGAGCGTCCCGATCACGGTGGCGAGCACCCCGGCCGCAAGCCCGACGAGCAACGAGACCTTCCCGCCGTACATGAGCCGCCCCAGCTCGTCGTGCCCGACGGCGTCGGTCCCAAGCCAATGCGCCCCGCTGGGACGGAGATTGACCTGCGTGAGGTCGGTATGGATCTGATCGGTGGAGTAGAGGAGAGGCCCCACGAAACAGAACAGAAGGAAGAGGACCACGACCAGGAGTCCGGCAACAGCGAGTTTGTTGCGCGCGAAGCGAGCAATCAGGGGCGCGGGGCTGTGTCGATTTGCGGCTCCGCCGCAGGGCGCGCCCACCCTCCACCGGCCCGCACTTTGAACACTCATGTCCGCCCAGCCTTCACTCGGGGATCCACGATCCGCTGGACGACGTCAGCAAGAAGCGTCCCCACCACAGTCGCCACCGAGATCACCAGCACACACCCCAACAGCACCGGGTAATCCGAAGACTGAGCCGCACTCCAGAACAGGAGCCCCATCCCGGGGTAGTTGAACAGCTGCTCCACAACCAACGCCCCACCGAACAGCACCGGCACGTAGTACCCCAGCATCGCGATCACCGGAGTGAGCGAGTTCCGGAAGACGTGCTTGAAGAGGATCGCCCGCTGCCGCGAACCCCCCGCCCGAGCAGTACGGACGTAGTCCTCGGACAGGTTCTCCAATGTCGAGGCCCGCATGTACCGGCTGAACACGGCAACCATCGAGGCCGCCCCGGTCACCACGGGCAGCACCAACGCCACAGGATCAGCGAAGACTTGAGCCAAGGTGTCACCCTGCGGCGCCTGCGAGGGAAACCACCGCAGCACCTGCGTGAAGACCAGCACCAGCACAAGTCCCAGGAAATACACGGGAGTCGAGTAGGCGACGAAGCTCAGGGTCGTGATGACATAGTCGGCCGGCTTGTTCCGCCGCACCGCCTGCCACATGCCCAACGGAATGGCGAGCAACAGCCCGAGCGTGGCGGACAACACGGTCAACACCAGGGTTTTCGGCAGGCGTTGCTCGATGAGCCGGGACACCGCCTCGTTCAGGGTGTACGACGTGCCGAGGTCACCGTGCAGCAACTGCCGCAGGTAGTACAGGTACTGCACGGGCAGCGGCCGGTCGAGCCCCTGGTCGTGGTTGAACAGCGTGATCTGCTGCGGCGTGGCCTGCGGGCCGAGGATCCCGCGCGCGGGACCCCCGGGCAGCGCGTGCAGCAGGCCGAACACCACGACCGTCACGATGAGGATCACGACCAGCGCCTGGGCGATCCGCCGGGTCAGATACAGGAGGGTGTCCATGCCTCAGCTGGTCCACTTCCACTGTGCCGGGTGGAAGTTGGCGAGCGGGTCCTGCGAGAAGCCGCCGAGGCCGTTCTTGACCACGGAGATCTGGTAGTCGGGCTCCGGCAGCCAGATCACCGGCAGGTCCTTGGCGAGGGCCGCGCTGTAGTCCTGGATCTCCTGCGTCGAACTCGACGTGGTGGACGCGGAGATGAGCTTGTCGACGTCGGCGTTGGAGTAGTTGCCGAAGTTCGCGCCGCCCTTGGACTGGAACAGGGAGTCGCCGGTCGGGAAGGCAGGGAAGTACCAACTGCCCGCCGTACCGAAGAAGGACAGCTGCCACTTGCAGATCGACTGCGAGGCCGTGCACTGCGGGGTCTGCGACAGCACGGAGTTGACCGGCGCGGTCTTGATGGAGAACTTGATGCCGGTCTTCGCGAGCGAGGACTGGATCGCGCTCATCATGTTGTCGGTCACCGTCGAACCGGACTGTGACAGCACCTGCATCTGGAACTTCGTCCCCTTGGCGACCCCCTCACCGCACTGCGCGGCGCCGGTACCGGGACCGGTGCAGGTCATGACCCCGCCCTGCTCGGTCCAACCGTGGCTGCTGAGCAGGGACTTGGCGGCCGAGGCCGAGAACGGGTAGGGGTCGCTCTTCTGCGTGGCCGACAGGAACGACGAACTCTGCGCCTGCGGTACCGGCCCGTATCCGGGCACCGCCGTGCCGTTGAAGATGACCTTCGCCAGCGCGCTCTGGTCGATCGACCGCTGCACCGCCTGCCGGGCGTACAGCTGCTTGAACACGGCACCCATCGCAGGGTTGTTGAAGTTGTACGGCATGTAGGTGATCGCCCAGCCCGACCACGGCTTCACGGTGTAGCCCTGCGCGGTGAAGCTCGCCTTCTGGTCGAGGTCGGTCGCCTCGATGTAGCCGTAGTCGACGCTCCCGGACCGCAGCGCGTTCTTCTCGGCGTCCGCCGTCGTGAAGGGCAGCAGGTTCACGGTGGGGATACCGGGCTTCTCGCCCCCGTCGTACTTCGAGTTGGCGGTCAGGACGACCTTGCCGGCCGTGGAGAAGGACTTGACGGCGTACGGGCCGCTGGTCGTCTTCCACAGGGTGTTCGTCGCGTAACCGCTGATGTTCTTGGCCGCGTTGTTGAGGTACGTCCAGTCCTTCTTGGCGTCCCTGGCCTTGTCCCAGACGTGCTGGGGGAGCGGGGTGATGGCACTCAACTCGTTGGCCAGCATCCACTGCGGGTTGTACGCCTTGTCGAAGGTGATCGTGAAGTGGCTGGCGTCCACGGTCTTGAAGGACGTCCAGTTGTCCGGTGCCTTGCCCGGGTTGTAGCCCGCCCACTGCCCCTTGTTCGCCTTGATGAGGTCGAACCAGAACTTCACGTCGGCGGAGGTGACCGGCTTCCCGTCGCTCCAGTGCCGGTCGCCGAGGGTGATCGTGACGCTCTTGTTGTCGGCCGCGAAGTCGGCTGCGGTCGCCACCGAGCCCTTCTTGTTCCAGCCCATGCTGCCGGTCGAGCCGTCGTAGGCGATCAGCGGCTCCCACATCGAGTTCGCGATGGAGATGTTGTTGGTGTTGAGGTGGGCCGCGGTGCCGATCGGCAGGATCCAGTTCGGGGTGAAGTTCGCGGGCAGCGCGTAGTTGATCGAGTCGTGGGACCCGGACGACGACGTGCCGCTCGACCCGGAACAGCCCGCGAGCAGCAGCGAGACCGTGGTCAGGGAGGCACCGGCGAGGAGTCTCGAGCGAACAGGGGACATGGTTCTCCTCGGAAAAAGAGGGGCGGAGGCGGGAGTGAGGACAGTCAACGGCCCCTGGTGTCGAAGAAACAGTCGTGCCGCTGTAAAAAGCCTGTTACTGCCGTTCTGAAAAAAGCGAACAGGCCATTCGAGTGGCTTACGCTCATCGCCTCGATCGCCGATCCGGAAGTAACTTCCTCTATGCCTGAAAAAAGTGCGCACCGCCGGAAGAGCACCTCGGGCGTCTCCTCACTGGCCGAACACGTCCTCGAACTCCTCGCCTCCGGGCAGGCCGCCACCCGCACCGAACTCGCCGAACTGCTCGGCGCCGCGCCCTCGACGATCTCCCTCGCCGTGGGCCAGCTGGTGTCCCTCGGGCTGGTCGCCGAGCACGGCACCCGCTCGTCCACCGGCGGCCGGCCGCGCAAGGTGCTGCGGCTGGGCGGCAGCGACGGATTCGCGGTCGCGGCCGAGCTGGGCGGCAAGCACGCGCACGTGGGAGTCGTGCTGCCCGGCGGCGGACTCACCGACGTGTCGACCGTGCCCTTCCTCACGGCGGACGGGCCCGAGGCCGCGTTGCCGGGTCTCGCCGAGACGCTCACCGCGCTCGCCGAGCGGCACGGGCGGGAGCGGCTGCGGGGCGTGGGCCTGTGCCTGCCCGGTCCGGTCGACGTCGCCTCCGGGATCGTCACGCTGCCCGCCCGGATGCCCGGCTGGAACAGGTTCCCCATCCGGGACTGGCTCGCCGAGCGGTTCGAGGTACCGGCCGCCGTCGAGAACGACGCCAACTGCATGGCCGTCGGCGAACACACCGTCCAGCCCGCAGAACGACGCCAGTCGATCATGGTCAAGGTGGGCACCGGGATCGGCGCCGGCGTCATCGCCGACGGCCGCCTCTACCGGGGCGGCACCGGCGCCGCGGGCGAGATCACCCACGTCCGCGTCGAGGCCGCCCAGGACACGCCCTGCTCCTGCGGCAACACCGGCTGCCTGGAGACCGTCGCCTCCGGTGCCGCCCTGGTCCGCATCCTGCGGGGGCACGGCCTCGACGTGACGTCCACCGAGGACGTCGTACGTCTGGCCACCGACGCCCACCCCGAGGCGACCCGCGCGGTCCGCCAGGCCGGCCGCTACCTCGGCCAGGTCCTCGCCGCCAACGTCAACTTCTTCAACCCCGACGCCGTGTATCTGGGCGGCATCCTCTCCACCCTGGAACCCTTCGTCGCGGCCGTCCGCAGCCAGCTCTACGAGGGCTGCCACCCCCTGGTCACCGAGCACTTGGTGATCGAGCGGGCCAGCCTCGGCGCAGACGCCGGGCTGGTGGGCGCAGGCCAGTTCGCACTGCAGAGAGCACTGGCACAGGCACTCCAGACGGTCACAGACCAACCGGGGCGGCGACAACACCTGTAGGGGCTATCGGGGCCGCGATGACCCACCTTCTTTAGGGGCGCGGGGAACTGCGCGACCAGCCACAACGAACCCGCACCCGACACACGACCTGGAGCACCCGTGCCTTCATCCCGCCCCACAATCGCCATCGCAGGCCTGGGCATCGAGTCCTCAACCTTCTCCCCGGCCCGCACCGAAGCCCCCGCCTTCCACCCCCAACGCGGCCCCGAAGTCCTCACCCGCTACCCCTTCCTGGTCCCCGGCACCCCGCTCAGGGAAGCCGCCGACTGGCAAGGCGCCCTCGTCGGCAAGGCCCTCCCCGGCGGCACCGTAACGGCAACCGCATTCACCGAACTCACCGACGAACTCATCAGCCGCCTAAGCGAGTTGGGCCCCCTAGACGGCCTCTGGTACGACATCCACGGCGCGATGACAGTAGAGGGTATGGACGACGCCGAAGCCCTCCTCCTCACCCGCATCCGAGAGGCCGTAGGCCCGGACACCCTCGTGTCGACCTCCATGGACCTGCACGGCAACGTCTCCCGCGAACTGGTCCACCGCAGCGACCTGATCACCTGCTACCGCATGGCCCCGCACGAGGACGCCATGGACACCAAGGAGCGCGCCGCCCGCAACCTCGTCGACCTCCTGGCGAGCGGCGCGCCCCGCCCGGTCAAGGCCTGGATCCCGGTGCCGGTACTGCTGGCCGGGGAGCAGACCTCCACCCGTATCGAACCCGCGAAGAGCGTGTACGCGGCCGTAGAGGAAGTGGAAGCGGTCGAAGGGGTCATCGACGCGGCGATCTGGGTCGGGTACGCGTGGGCCGACGAGCCGCGCAACCGCGCCGCGGTCGTCGTCACGGGCGCGTCCACCGCCCAAGTCACCGCAGGAGCCGAGCAGTTGGCGCGGGGCTTCTGGGACGCCCGGCACGACTTCGCGTTCGTCGCACCCACCGGAACCCTGCACGACTGCCTCGACGAGGCCCTAGCCTCCACCGCCCGCCCGTACTTCATCAGCGACACCGGCGACAACCCGACCGCGGGCGGCGCGGGCGATGTCACCTGGGGGCTCCAACAGGTCCTGGAACGCCCGGAGTTCAAGGACCAGGACGGTCCTACGGTCATCTACGCGTCGTTGCCCGGACCGGCCGCCGTAGCCACAGCGGAGCGTGCCGGCGTCGGTGCCACCGTCACCGTCACGGCGGGCGCGGAGGTCGACGACCGGCACGCGGGCCCGCTCACCCTCACCGGTGTCGTGCACTCCGTCCGGCACGGTGACCGGGACGCCGGGACCGAGGTGGTGCTGCGGGTGGGGAGCGTGCACGTGATCCTGACCCGGCTGCGGAAGCCGTATCACCACGAACACGACTTCACCGACCTGGAGTTGGACCCGCGCTCCGCCGATCTCGTGCTCGTCAAGATCGGCTATCTCGAACCCGAACTCTTCGCCATGGCCGCCGACTGGAAGATGGCCCTCACCCCGGGCGGGGTCGACCAGGACCTCGGCAGGCTCGGGCATCACCGCATCCGGCGGCCCATGTTCCCCTTCGACCGGGACATGCCCGACCCGGACCTCACGGCCCGGGTCGTCGCCCCCTCGGACCAGCCGCTCACCGGGGCGGACGAATGAGCTTGCCGCCCCCACCGTCCTCGATGGCGGCGGCGATCAACTGGTCGAGCAGCGCGATCAGTACGTTCCGGCACGAGTCGCGCTCCCGCGCGTCGCACAGCAGCACCCGGACGTTCTCCGGGAGGGCCAGCGCGTCGCGCACCGCTTCCGCCGGATACGGGTGCTCACCGTAGAAGCCGTTCACGCCCACCACGAACGGGATGCCCCGGCGTTCGAAGAAGTCGACGGCCGCGAAGCTGGACTTCGGGCGGCGGACGTCGATGAGGACCACCGCGCCCAGCGCGCCGAGCGCGAGGTCGTTCCACATGAACCAGAAGCGCTGCTGGCCCGGGGTGCCGAACAGGTACAGCACCAGGTCCTGGCCGATGGTGATGCGGCCGAAGTCCAGGGCCACGGTGGTGGCCCGTTTCTCCTCGATGCCGTCGAGGTCGTCGACGGCGAGGCCCGCCACGGTCAGCGGTTCCTCGGTGCGCAGCGGGGCGATCTCGCTCACCGAACCGACCATGGTGGTCTTGCCGACGCCGAAACCCCCCGCGATCAGGATCTTGACCGTCTCGGGCGGCGCGGGTGCCGGAGCGATGGTGTCAGAGCCGGCCAAGGCCCTCCCTCACTTTCTGCAGCAGGTCCATGTCCGGGCTGGTACGGGAGACCGGGTGCGGCGGCCGGGCCGTGATCAGGCCCGCCTCCAGCAGATCGCAGAGCATGATCACTACCACGCTCACCGGAAGGTCGACAAGAGCGGCGACCTCCGCCACCGCCAGCGGCTCGGCGCACAGCCGCAGGATGCGGGACTGCTCCGGCTGTGGCCGGGGTGCCCGCGCGGGCGCCGGATCGACCGCGGTCACCGTGGTGATGAGGGTGAAATCGGCGCGGCTGGGCCGGGTTCTGCCACCGGTCAGCGTGAACGGCCGTACGAGCCGCCCCGCCGCGTCGCCACCGCTCACCTCACTCGCCGGAGCCGGCCGCGGGGCCGACGTTGGCCCGCGGCGCGGCGCTGAGATGCTCGCCTATCTTCTTCACCAGCATGTTCATCTGGTACGCCACGACCCCGACGTCCGCGCCCGGACCGGTCAGGACGACCAGATGGGCGCCGGGGCCCGCCGAGGTGAGGATCAGATAGCTGTTCGCCATCTCGATCAGCGCCTGGCGCACCGGACCGCCTCGAAAGTCCATGCTGACCCCCTTGCTGAGGCTCATCAGCCCGGACGCGGTGGCCGCGAGCCGTTCGGCGTCGTCGCGCAGGAACCCGGTGGACTTGCTGACGACCAGCCCGTCCTCGGACAGCACGACGGCCTGGTTCACCTCGGCCACCCGGTCCACGAGTCCGGTGAGCAACTGGTCGAGCTGGGTGTGCGTGGCGGGGACGGGTCGTGTCATGGGCGGAGTCCTTCATGAGCGGTCGGCGGGCGGATTCGAGGAGGCTGCTGTTTCCTCCCGGTCGTACTGCGACGGCGCGTCCTCGTCACGCGCCTGGAACGTGCCGCGCTGGAACCCGGCCAGCGAGGAGGCCGCGCGTTCCGCGGTGAAGTCTTCCAGCTCCGTGTCCTCCTCGACCGCCCCGGCCTCCTCCCGCAACTCACTGGCCAGACTGGTCTGCGGCACCCGCCGCGGCAATGGGGTCAGCCCACCGGGATCGGCGGTGACGGAGGGCTCGGGCGAGCGCGCCGGGGGAATGCCGGGCAGGCCCCCGGACACCGGGCTCGGTGCCCCGGCCGCGCGCTCGGCCAAGGCCGCGGCCTCCTTCGCCAGGACGGCCTCGGTGACGCCCGCGACATCGTCGGCGTCCACGGCTGGTGAGGCACCCGGCGTGGACTCCTCGGGTGCTTCGGGTACGACGATCTCGTGCGGGACGAGCACGATCGCGGTCGTGCCGCCGTACGGCGAGGAGCGCAGGGTCACCGCGATGCCGTGCCGGGTGGCGAGCCGGGCGATCACGAACATGCCGAGCCGGAGGTCGTCGGCGAGGGCGACCACGTCGAACTGCGGGGCCACCGCCAGCTGTTCGTTGAGCGAGGCGTAGTCCTCCTCCGACATGCCGAGCCCGCGGTCCTCGACCTCGATGACGAGTCCCTTGGCGACCATCGCGGCCCGCACCCCGACCGGGCTCGGCGCGGGGGAGTACACGGTCGCGTTGTCGATCAGCTCGGCCAGCAGGTGGATCACGTCCGCGACCGCCGGCGGCGCCAGGCACACCTCCTCCTCGGTGTGCACCTCCACCCGCTGGTACTCGGCGACCTCACCGACGGCGCTGCGCAGGATGTCGATCAGCGCGACCGGCTCGGTCCAGCTGCGGCGCGGCTGCTCGCCGCTGATGACGACGAGGTTCTCCTCGTAGCGGCGCAACTGGCTGGCCGTGGAGTCCAGTTCGTACAGACCGCGCAGGACCTCGGGGTCGTCGTGCCGGCGCTCCAGCTGGTCGAGCTTGGTGAGCTGGAGATTGACCAGGTTCTGGCTCTGCCGGGCGATGCCGAGGATGACCTTCTGGAAACCCCTCCGGGTGTCGGCGAGTTCGACCGCGGTGTGCACGGCGGTGCGCTGCGCGGTGTTGAACGCCTGGGCCACCTGGCCGAGTTCGTCGCCGCCGTAGTCCAGCGGCGGGGTCGCCGACTCCACGTCGATCTTCTCGCCCCGGTTCAACCGGGCGACCACGTCCGGCAGTCGGTCCTCGGCGAGGCTCAGCGTGGCGATCTTCAGGCCGCGCAGCCGGCGGGACAGGGAGCGGGTGATCCGCCAGGACATGCCGACGCACAGCAGCAGGGCGGCGAGTCCGCCCGCGCTCAGCGAGGCGGCCGTGACGAGCAGGTTGTGCGCCTTGTCGGAGCTGCGGTCGAGGAGCCCGGAGGTCTGCTGCCTGATCAACGCCGTGTACTGGTCGGCGACTTCGGTCAGTGACGCGTTCCACTGCTTCTGCTCGTCGGGCAGGACGATCCGGCCGGCCGTGCCGCCGTCCGCCTCCGCCTTGCCCGCCGTACCGGCCGTGAGCACCGCGTCCTCCGTGGACTCCAGGGTGCTCCACTCGACGCTCTGCAGAATGTGCTCGATCCGCGTCTTGGTGGCGCCCTGGAACCCGGTGGCGATCTGGTCCTCGACCAGCCAGCGCCGGGCGTGCACCAGCTCGGCGAACTGCTCCCACGACCCGTCGTCGAGGCGCCCGGAGGGCCAGGCCAGCGTCAACTGGGCGTCCTCCTGGGACATCAGCTCCGCCCCGTGCTCCAGCGCGACGAGCGGCTCCGCCTGGGAGGTGAGGTCGCCGTCGTCGACCTGGGACAGCTCCTGGAACGCCTGGATCTGGTCGTCGATGATCGCGGTGTACTGGTCCAGCACCTGCTGGGGCGTGATGTCGGTGGGCTTGTCCACCTGGTCCCGGTAGTACTCCAGGCTGTCCACGGACGCGACGACCGAGTACATCCGGTCCCTGATCCGGGACGGCGCCTTCTTGATCGCCCCCGACTGGGCCACGAGTTGGGCCACCGCCTTGTCCGTCGCCGTGCGCTGGGCCTCCAACGCGGCCTGGGAGCCGTGCGGATTCGCCATCCACGCCGCCGAGAGACTGCGCTCCTTCTGGAGCGCGAGCGCGGCCTCGGTGCCCATGGCGCCGGTCGACCTGCTCAACTCCGTCTGTGAGCGCAGCCGTAGCCCCTCCGCGAACATCTGGGTCGTCGTCACTCCCCACATGGCGGCCAGCGTGACGCTGGGGACCAGGGCGAGCAGGATCAGGGAAAGACGTATGGAACCGACGCGGCGCCGGGCACCTGTCCGTGGAGACATCGTGGTCGTCCTCGCTACATCCTCGTACGAAGTGTCCGGTCAGCGCGTTCCGTTGGCCGCGAACTTCGCGACCGCGCCGACGTTCGTCTTCGTCACGAACGCCGGGCCGGTGAGCACGGGAGCCACCCCGCCGCCACTGATGTTGCCGTTGGTCTTGTAGAGCCACAACGAGTTCACGGCCAGATAGCCCTGCAGATACGGTTGTTGATCGACCGCGAACTGTACGTCGCCGCCCTGCACGGCCTTGACCAGGTCCTGGTTCAGGTCGAAGGTCGCGACCTTGGCCTTGCTGCCCGCCGCCTTCACGGACTTGACCGCGGCCAGTGCGAAATCGGCGCCCATCATGACCACTTCGTCGATGCTGGGATCCTGCTTGAGCCGGCTCGTGACACCTGCGGACACGGCGCCCATGTCGGTGCCGTCCACATAGAGAATGTCGGTCTCGCCGCTGAACGCCTTCTTCACGCCCGCGCAGCGCGCCTCCAGGGCGACATTGCCCCGCTCGTGGATCACGCACAGGGCGTGCCTGGCTTTGAGGGCGTCCAGTTTCTGGCCGACGGCGCGGCCCGCGACGCTCTCGTCCTGCCCGAAGAACTCCAGGACGCCCTCCGACTGCCAGGAGTCGATACCGGAGTTGAGGCCGACCACGGGAATGTCCGAGGCCTTGGCCTCCTTGATCGGCCCCTTCATCGCGGCCGGTTTGGCGAGCGTCAGCGCGATGCCGTCGACCCCGTCCCGGATCGAGTCCCGCACCAGCGCGGCCTGTCCGGTGGCGTCGGGGTCGCTCGCGTACGTCAGGTCGACGTCGTCCTTGGCCGCGGCGGCCTCGGCGCCCTTCTGCACCAGCAGCCAGAAGGCGTCGCCCTTGCTCGCGTGGGTGACCAGCGCGATCTTGAGCCGGCCGGTGCCCGCGGCACCGGCCGCGTCCGTGCCGGAGCCGGAACCGCCGGTCCCGGAGCAGCCGGAGAGCAGCAGGGAGCCGGCCACGGCGACGGTGAGCGCCGTGCCGCGTATGAGACGGAAGGGAGTGTGAGGTGAGGGTGGAGTGGTCATGGGGGGTGCGGCACCTCGCTGTGCGGCCGAGCCTGAGGACGGGGAGAGTGCGCCCGGAGCCGTATGAGGTGCGCCGACCGGGAGACTCCCGCTGGCTCGGAGCCAACCGTGTGTGACCACTGGTAGTCAAGTGAGCAGCGACATGGAGTGAGTTGTTGGCGCCGCATTGTGATCATCTCGACGTCGTACGGAAGTTGAGCAGTCCGATGAGGAGGTTACGGGCGGGGGGACGGGTGGTTACGCCAAGGACCTACGCCACGGACCTACGCCAAGGACCACGGCGGATCCTCCCGAAGGGTGCCCGGCCGTCGATGTGCGGGGCGTGGATCGGACCGCGGTCCAGGTGGGGCGGATCAGAGGCAGGTCAGAGGTCGAACTCGTGCGGCGGCAGGTCGAGCGTGAAGCACGCCTCGCGGACCACGGCCTGCTCGGTCTTGTCGAAGTCGCCGTCCGCGCCGCCGATCACGATGCCGATCTGGATCACGGCACGCGCCTCGGCGGGCTTCTTCTTCGCCTTGGCGATCTCCTGGAGCACGCTGACCTTGCCGAAGGCGAAGTCGGCGGTCAGCTTGTTCAGGTTCTCGTCGAAACGGCGCTGGAGGTCCATGGCGTCGAAGTTCTGCAGCACTTCGTTGCTCGCGATGAGCTGGGCGACGCGCTGCCGCTCCGACGGGTCGATCGTGCCGTCGGCCGCCGCCACGAGCGCGCACATCGCCATGCTCGCGTCGCGGAACGCCCCGCTCTTCAGGTCGTTCTTCTTCGCCACGAGCTGGGTCTGCATCGTCGACGCGGACTCCTTGAAGCGGTCCCACAGGGCCATGCGAACTCCATATGTAGTAATCGTGCGTCAGGTACGTGGTCGTGCGGCCGCGGCACCGTGGAAACTCCCCGGACCGGGGAGAAGTTCCGGCCGCCTAGACTGGGCGGCTCACGAACGGGACCGGCCAGGGACGGGAGGCGACGACGGTGAAGGCAGCCGGCAGCGGCTTCGAGGACCCGTCCGCCGACGTGCTCGCGGACGCCGCCGCGGCCTTCGGGCTGCTGGCCTCGCCCGCGCGGCTGCACATCGTGTGGGCGCTGGCCCAGGGCGAGAGCGATGTCACCGGGCTCGCGGAGCGGGTCGGCGGCGCACTGCCCGCGGTCAGCCAGCACCTCACCAAACTGAAGCTCGCGGGCCTGGTCCGATCCCGCCGCGAGGGCCGCCACCAGGTGTACTTCGTCGACGACCCGGACGTGGTCGACGTCGTCCGGCTCGCGGTCACCCGCATCGGCGACCGGGCCGACAGAGCCGACCTGCCCGCCCCCCGACTCCGTGGCCTCTGACACCGCCGCCCACCGGCACACCCCGCTCCAGGTGCTGCGGCACCTCGACACCGGCCCGCGCGGACTGACCGACCCGGAGGCCGCGGCCCGGCTCGCGGCGACCGGCGAGAACACGGTTCCCCAGCGTCGTACGGCCTCCTGGCCCCGCCTCTTCCTACGCAGCCTGCGCGACCCCTTCACCGCCGTCCTGCTGGGCCTCGGTCTGGTCTCGGCGCTCGTCGCCTCCTGGGGCACCGCCGCGGTGATCCTCGCCCTGGTCGCGGTGAGCTGCGTACTGCGCACGAGCGGGGAGCACCGGGCCGACCGCTCCCTGCACGACCTGCGCCGGCTGGTCGGCTCCACCGCCTGCGTGCTGCGCCGCACGGACCCGGAAGCGCCGGTACGGGCCCGGGAGGTACCGGTCGCCGAGCTGGTGCCGGGCGATGTGGTGCGGCTCGGGCCCGGCGACCTCGTCCCCGCGGACGTACGACTGCTGCGCGCGACCGGGCTGACCGTGCACCAGGCCGCCCTCACCGGCGAGTCCGCGCCCGTCGCCAAGGCCGCCGTGGAGCTGCCCGGGGCGGCGGACGAGGGGCCGTTCGCGCGGCCGCAGCTGTGTTTCCAGGGCAGCGGTGTCGTCTCGGGCAGTGCCACGGCGGTCGTGCTGGCGACGGGCACGCGGACCCGGTTCGCCGCCGCGCACGACGGGCCGGTGCGGCGGGAGGCGAGCGCGTTCGACCGTTCCGTGCACGGCATCTCCTGGGTGCTGATCCGGTTCATGCTGCTGACGCCCCCGCTCGTCCTCATGGCCAACGCGGCGCTGCGCGGCCGGGGCCTGGCGACGCTGCCGTTCGCCGTCGCGGTCGCGGTCGGACTGACGCCCGAGATGCTCCCGGTGATCGTCACGACCTGCCTCGCGCGCGGCGCGGCGCTGCTCGCCCGTACGCACGGCGTCGTCGTCAGACGGCTCCCCGCGCTGCACGACCTGGGCGCCGTGGACGTCCTCTGTCTCGACAAGACCGGCACCCTCACCCAGGACCGTCCGGTCGTGGAAGGCGCCCTCGGCCCGGACGGCCACGACGACCCGGACGTCCTGCGCCTGGCCGCCGTAGCCGCGTGGTGGACCCTCCAACTCGCCGAGGCGCCCACGCCGGACGCCCTCGACGAGGCACTGCTGGAGGCCGCGGGGCCGGTGGGGGAGGAGTACGACGGGGTCGGGGCCGTGCCCTTCGATCCGGTACGGCGGCTCGCGACGGCGGTGGTGCGCGGAACGGCCCTGGGCACGCACACGCTGATCGTGAAGGGCGCGGTGGAGGACGTACTGGAGCGGTGCGTGCTCGACCGGGCCGAGCGCGACCGCCTCCTGTCCCTGGCCGAGCGGGAGGCGGAGTCCGGCCTGCGTCTCCTTGCGGTCGCCACCGCCGAACGCCCCGCACGCGCGCGTGACTACGGTCCGGCCGACGAACGGGGCCTGGTCTTCCGGGGGTTGGTGACCTTCCACGACGCCCTGAACCCGGACGCCGGGGAAGCCCTGCGGGCGCTCGCCGACCTGGGTATCGGCGTGCGGATCCTCACGGGCGACCATCCGGCGACGGCGGCACGGGTGTGCCGGGAGCTGGGACTGGACCCGGAGGAGGTGCGGGTCGCCGCCCGCCGCACCCCCCAGGACAAGGCCCGCGAGGTCGCCGCCCTGCGCGCGGCCGGACACACGGTCGGCTTCCTCGGGGACGGTCTGAACGACGTACCCGCGCTGCGCGCCGCCGACGTCGGCATCGCGCCGCGCGCCGCCGTGGACGTGGCGCGGGAGGCCGCCGACGTCGTGCTCGCCGGCAAGGACCTCGCCGCGATCCGGCACGCGGTCACGGCCGGGCGGCACAGCAGCGCGAACATCGCCTCGTATCTGCGGGTCACGCTCTCCTCGAACCTCGGCAACGTCATCGCGATGCTCGCCGCCGGCCTGCTGCTGCCCTTCCTGCCGATGCTCCCGGCCCAGGTGCTCGCCCAGAACCTCTGCTTCGACGCGGCCCAACTGGCCTTCGCCCACGACCGTCCCGGCGCCGCCGTGCTGAGCCGCCCGACCGTGCTGCGGCCGCGGGCGTTCCTGCGGTTCATCACCGGGTTCGGGATGCTGAACGCGGTCGCCGACCTCGCGACCTTCGCGGTGCTCGCGCTCGCGCTGCGCGGCCCGGACGCCGTGGACGACGAGGTGCTGTTCCACTCGGCCTGGTTCACCGAGAACCTGCTCACCCAGGCGCTGGTGATGCTGCTCCTGCGGACCGGCCGGAGCCTCGCGGAGGGCGGCACACCGGGCCCGGTCGGCCGGGCCGCCGTCGCGCTCGCCGCCGTAGGAGTGCTGCTGCCCCTGAGCCCGCTGGGCGCGCCGCTGGGCATGACGGGCCTGGCGCTCCCCTACTACTTCCTGCTGGCCGCCGTGCTCGGTGTGTATGCCCTGGCCCTGAGGGGTCTGCGGTCCACCTCAGGGTTGTACAGTTGCGCAACATAGCAACTGTTGTGAGGGAAGAAAGGGCGAGGTCATGCTCCGCAACGGACTGGAACCTTGGCACCTGCTGGTCGTGGCGATCGTCGTCATCCTGCTGTTCGGCTCGAAGAAGCTCCCGGAGGCCGCACGCGGACTGGGCAAGTCCATGCGCATCCTCAAGAGCGAGGCGAAGGCGATGAAGGAAGAGAGCAACCTGGCGGAGTCGGTCCCGACGGAGCCGACGACGGCGCACACGGTGGCCGAGTCCCCGGTGGCCACTTCTGCGGAGCCGCCCGCCACCGCCCACTGACCTCGCTCCCCGTCGCCCACCGCACGGACGACGGGGACCCGGTGGCCG